>JANNQH010000057.1:0-12524 GCA_031400655.1 Deltaproteobacteria bacterium
TGCACGGCGGCCATGCCTGCGACGAAGCGCGTGATCGCCGCGTCCCATGACGCCTCTTCCATTCGTCCGGTCTTCGGATTCCGGATCAGCGGTATGGTCGCACGGTCGTCGGCCTCGAGAGCCGACAACGCCTCCCATCCCTTCGGACACGCCATGCCTCGGTTCACCGGATAGTCGGGATCCGGCGAAAGATTGAGCGCTTCCCCCTCCCGCAGATGCGCGCGCAGACTGCAGCCCGTCGAGCAGTAGCCGCAGACGGTCGAGCTGACCGCATCCGGTGCCAGGCGATCGGGAACCTGCCCGAGCCCGAAGCGGCCCGGCCGCCGGACGAGCTCGCGGGTGAGTGGCCCATCCTGCGCCCGAATCAGGCTTGCGAGTCGGCTTCCGAAGCTCACGCGGCCCTCCGGATTTCCGCGCCTGCGACGGACGACCCGGGCATGCCGCGCATCGCCTCGCCGCGGTAGAAGAGATCGCGCTCCACGATTTCGCCCACGAGGCAACCGAGCACGCAGAAGAGCAGGACGGCGCAATCTGCGGGACCGGCATCGCCCGCGAGCGCGAGACCGATGGCGGTGATCGGGACGGCAACGCCGAAGACGAGACCGAGCGCGCGCCGGACGCGGGACGCGGGGGCGAGTGCACGCTGCAGGAGCGATCGGGTCCGCTCGAGCGCCACGTCGTCGTGACCGGGCGCGCCGTGGATGAGCGGGCCACGCTCCCAGAGAAGCTTCAGCGAGGAAACGAATATCAGCGCGACCGGCAACGCGAGGGCGAGATCACCGGCCGACGAGCGCGCGTCGAGCAGTCCGCCGACGGTCGCTGCGAACGCGGCCACTGCGAGGCCGACGAGCGTGGCCGTGGCGCCGAAGCGCCGCGCGGTGCGATCGAATCGCCAGAGCGGCCGGCCCGTGACGGCGTAGAGCTTGACCGAGCAGAAGAGACCGGCGAGCCCGCTCGCGAGGGCGCTCGCCCGCACGGCCCCGTCGAGGCTCGCGAGCACGCCCGCCAGCCCGCCCCAATCGCCCGCCTCGAAGAGCCCCGCGACCGACGTGCAAAGGGCGAACGCGAGCGACGACACGAACCCGCCGAACACCACGATCTCGCGACTCATCCACGAGGTTCCGAGTCCGAGAAACGCGCGGAAGGCCCACTGCGGGCGGCCAAGGTGGAGGGTGCCCGCGCCGAGTCCCGCCAATCCCATGAGCGTGGCCGCAAGCAGCGCAACTCCGCGCGCCGCCTGCCCGTAGCTCGCCGGGAAGACCGACGCGAGCACGAGATCAACGAGGAGTGTCCCGATCGCAGCCTGTGTGAGGACGAGCATCACGGCCAGCGGCAGATGCGGCTCGGCCGGCCGCGCCTCAAAGCCCTCGACCGGCCGCAGGTCGATCGCTAGCCCGCGCAGCGTCCGGTAGCGCGTCGTCGGACGGGTCAGCGCCGACTGCGGCATCCCGCCCGGGATCATGGGCAGGAGCAGCGCGCCCCGCGCTTCGGCGAGGTCGACGATCTCGATCGAGATCGCCTCGTTCGGACAGCCCTGGACACAGGCCGGCGCTTCGCCCGCGGCGAGGCGGCTATGGCACATGTCGCATTTGCGGACGATCCCCAGCCGCTCCGAAAACTGCGGCACGTCGTAGGGACACATCAGCTGGCAATAGCGGCATCCGATGCACTGGTCGTCGAGATGGATGACGATGCCGGTGACCGGATCCTTGTCGTAGGCGCGGACGGGACAGCCCGCGAGACAGGCGGGATCTTCGCAGTGGTGGCAGGCCGTCGTCACGGTCTGGCGGTGCAGAGCCGTGCCATACGAGTCGTGCTGGCTTTCGATCTCGCCAACCTTGCGCCAGGTCTCGCCGACCTCGAGTCCGTTCAGGCTGTGGCAGGCGGTGACGCAGGCCTTACAGCCCGTGCAGGCGTCGAGATCGACGGCGAAGGCGAATTGCTGGCCCTCGCCCGGCAGGACGCCGGGAATCAGGGTCTCGAAGCGCGCGTGCGCGGAGTCCCGACGTTCGTGCCAGGCGGAGAATTCGTCGACAGCCCGCAGCGTCCGCTGCTCGGCGAGCAGCAGATCGACGAGGCTCGGCGCGCCATCGAGCAATTCCGCGGCACTCACGCTCTATCTCCCACCGCAGCCGCCGCCGACGCGCGCGCCGCCCCCGCCGCAGCCGTGTCCCTTCGCGATGTTCTCCCGCTTCGTCACCCACTCCGCCGCAGGCGGCAGCTTCACGAAGACACCGTTCGACCGGACCTCGACCGGGAAGGTTCGGATACAGTAGGCGGGATCCGACAGGCCCTTGCCCGTGCGCAGCGAGAAGGTCTTCTTGTGGAGCGGACAGGCGACCTTCGGCTCGTCCCCCTGGCTGCCGAGCAAGCCGCGCGAGAGCACCATGTCCTTCTTGTGCGGACAGCGATTCTCGCTCGCGTAGTAGCGGTCTTCGTTCGCGACGTGGAAGATCGCGAGCTGACCGCCGTCGACGCGGTAGGCGAGCCCTGAGTCCTTCGGCAAGGTGTCGAGACCACCGACGCGCTGCCAGGTCCAGTCCTCTTCGGGCGTCCCGCCCTCGCGATGCGGTGCCTGCTCGCCCTCTTTCCAATCGCCCGGCCGGATCTGGGCGCGCTCTTTGATCAGCTCGACCTCGTCGTCGGTCTCCTCGGAGTTCGCGAAATGCCGGAAGAGCGCCCGGCGCTCCGGATTCTCGACGACCTCCTTCCACTCACACTGATAGCTGTCGACGAGCTTCGCCATGTCGCGCTCGAGGTCGGCGGCGATCCCGAGCACGTCGCCGATCACGACGCTCTTCAGGTACTCGATGCCACCGTCGAGCCGGTCGAGCCAGGGTGCGGTTCGCTCGAGCGGGTTGGCGGTGTGGATGTAGTACATCAGGAAGCGATCGATCAGACGGATCGCCTCCTCGTCGGAGACGCCCGTCGCGAGCAGGTCCGAATGCCGCGGCCGCGAGCCGCCGTTGCCGCAGACGTAGACGTTCCAGCCCTCTTCCGTTGCGATGAAGCCGAAATCCTTGCTCTGTGCCTCCGCGCACTCCCGGATGCAGCCCGAGACGGCGGACTTGAGCTTGTGCGGCGAACGCATGCCGCGGTAGCGCTCTTCGATGCGGATCGCGAAAGACGTCGAATCCTGGACGCCGAAGCGACACCAGGATGTGCCGACACAGCTCTTCACCGTTCGGAGCGCCTTGCCGTAGGCGTGACCACTCTCGAAGCCGGCTGCGACGAGCTCCTCCCAGATCTCGGGGAGCTGGTCGACGCGGGCGCCGAACAGGTCGATCCGCTGGCCGCCTGTGATCTTGCAGTAGAGGTTGTGCTTCTTCGCGACCTGGCCGAGCACGATCAGCTTGTCGGCGGTGATCTCACCGCCGGCGATCCGAGGCACGATCGAGTAGAGCCCGCGCCGCTGCATGTTCGCGAGGAAGCGGTCGTTGGTGTCCTGGATCGACTGGTGATTCAGGATCGGATCGGCCCAGGTCGTCGCGAGGATCGAGGCGACCGCGGGCCGGCAGACCTCGCAGCCGTTGCCGCGGCCATGGCTCCTGAGGACGGCGTCGAAGGATTGCGCGCGGCTCACCTTCACGATCTGGAAGAGCTCGGGCCGCGTGAACGGGAAGTGCTCGCAGAGATTGCGGTCGACCTCGCGCCCCGCAGCCATGAGCTCCTGCTCGAGCACCCGCGTCAGGACCGGGACACAGCCGCCGCAGCCCGTGCCTGCCCGGGTGCAGGCCTTGATCCCGCCGACGGTCGCGAGCTCTTGATCGCGAATCGACTTGCGGACGTCGCCATAGCTGACGTCGTTGCAGGAGCAGAGCTGGGCGTCCTCGCCGAGATCGATCGCCTCGCCCTTGCCGAAGAGCAGCTCGTGGGGCTCGACCTCGAGGGGCTTCCCGCGCTGGGTCAGCGCGAGCAGCGTCGCATAGGGCTCGCAGTCTCCGACCAGGATGCCGCCCAGCAGGCGGCGATCCTCGTTCGAGACGAGCAGCTTCTGATAGACGCCGCGGAAGGCATCCTCATAGACGATCGTCTGCACGTTCCGAGTCGACACACTGCCGGCCGGACTCGGGGCGACCTCGTCGGCGAACGGATTGCCGAAGCTCCCGACGTCGACGCCGAGGAGCTTCAGCTTCGTCGAGAGATCCGCACCCTCGAAGGGAGAATCTCCCCCGAAGATCGACGCGGCGACCCGATCGGCCATCGCATAGCCCGGCGCCACAAGGCCGTAGACGAAGTTGCGGTGGGCCGCGCACTCGCCGATCGCGAAGATATGCGGATCGCTCGTGCGCAGATCGTCCCCGACCGCGATCCCACCGCGCTCGCCGCGCGCGAGCCCAGCCGGCCCGGCGAGCTCGTCCCGCGGCCGGACGCCGGCCGAGACGACGATCATGTCGATCGCGATCGGATCGCGGTCGGCGAAGCGGATCTCGACACCCTCCGGCGTGTCGACGATCTCGCTCGTCTTCGCCGAGCAGATGATCTTGACGCCAAGGCGCTCGATCAATCGAAGCAGCAGCGCTCCGCCCGTCGCATCGACCTGCCGCGGCATGAGCCGCGGCGCTGCCTCGACGACAGTCGTTGCGAGCCCCTTGTCGACGAGCGCCTTGGCGGCCTCGAGCCCGAGCAGCCCGCCACCGATCACAGCGGCCGTCCTGCTCCGATTCGCGAGGGCGTCGATCCGCTCGAGATCCTCGATCGTCCGGTAGACGAAGACCCGGGGCGAAGCGACGCCCGGGAGCGGGGGCACGAAGGGCGCCGACCCCGTCGCCAGGACCAGATCGTCGTATTCGAGCACGCGCCCCGCTCGCGTCGTCACTTTTCGAGCGTCTCGATCGATCGCCGCGACCGAATCCGACAGCACGAGCTCGATGCCCCGCTCGGCGTACCACCCGACGTTGGCCAGCAGGAGGTCCTCGGCACTGCGACCCGAGAAGTACTCGCTCAGATGCACGCGGTCGTAGGCCGGGCGTGGCTCCTCGCCGATCGCGATGATCTCGAGCGACCCACGCTCCGGGTGATCCGTCAGGCTCTGACAGACCCGATGACCCACCATCCCGTTTCCGACGACGACGACTCGATGCTTGCGCCCTGCCATGATCCGGTCTCCCCTAGAACTTGAAAGTCATCTGGACTGAGCTTCGGGTCACCGTCGAGAAGGCCGGCTTCTTGCCGCCGTCGTAGTAGGCCAGCTTGTAGAGAAACCCGATGTATTGATTCAGCGCGTACGTCGCGACGGCGTCGTATCCCTGTCCGAGATCGTCGCCGCCCTGGTCATCCCAGAACTGGTGGAAGTCGAGCCGCAAACCGACGCCGACGATCGGAATCGCCGGCACGATGGATACGAAGAGGTCTCGAAGGCCCCGGTCACCGCCGTTGTTGAGGAACACGTCGGAGTAGCCGTTGAACTTGTGGGCCGTCGCGAACGGCGTCACGACGACGGAATCCGTATCGCTTCCCAGGTGCTCGTAGCCCGCGGTGACCGTCACGGTCTTGGCTACTGCGATTCCGCCCTCGGCCCAGAGGTAGTGCGCGCCGTAGGAGATCTCGTTGTTGCCGAAGTCCTGTTGATACGCGTACGACGCGCGGTACGGCACGGAGAGTTTCTCGTTGATCGGAACCGCGCCCGTGAACCGGACGCCGTAGGTCTGGGAGCCGAAGGACCGGAACACGTCCTGGTCGGGGTCGATCAGGTAAGCGAACCCGACTGCGTTGAATGCCGGGCTCAGGGCGTAGGCGGCATTCAGGAAATGGCCGCGGGGGTTGAAATCTTCCCGAATCGCCGGCCCCTGGTCGGCGAAGATCCGATTCACCTCCCAGCTGTGGATGTACTGGACGAGCAGCTTGTCGACCCCGAGCGTGGTCTGGACGTTGGCCGCATCGAAGGTCTGCTCGTTCTGGCGCCAACCCACGTTCCCGATCCAGCGCTCGTCGTCCAGGATGAACCGCTCGCGTCCGGCCTTGACGACGAGCCCCGCCCACTCCTTCTTCGCGAATTGCAGCCAGGCGCGATTGACGTCGGTGCGCTCCGGATCGGCGACGAGCGTCTGTGGCCCGTCGTTGTTCTCGACGCCGTCGTAATATCCGCTCGGCTTCGGCGACACCGTGTTCACCATCTCCGCCAGCCCGGAGACGCCGCGGAATACGCCCGTCTGATAACCGAGGCGCGTGCGGGCGGTCGCCGCATGGGAGGTCTGCTGCGCGTCCTGCTTGGCGTACTCCCAGCGGAACACGACATCGAGGATCGGCTTTCCGCCGATGGTCGCGTCGAGCAGCTCCCGGAATGCACTCTTCGGCTCGGCCGGCGGGGGGGCCGGATCCTCCGCCCGAGCCACGGCCGGTACGGCGCAGGCCAGGATCGCCAGCGCGAGCGAACAGCCGCTCGCTCGGAGTCGCCGATGGAGGTCGACGAACGGAAATCTCAAGGTGGGTTCCCTCTCAGGCGTCATGCCGCTCGCGTCTCCCGTTGCTGGCTCTCGAGGAACGCGATCAGCTCGCCGCGCAGGGCGTAGTAGTCGGGATGCTCGAGGACCTCGCTACGCTCGCGCGGGCGGCCAAAAGGCACTTCGAGGATCCGGCCCACCCGGGCCCTCGGTCCGGAGGTCATCATCACGACCCGGTCGGCGAGGAAGAGCGCCTCGTCGACGTCGTGGGTGACCATCAGCGCCGTCATCTGATCCTCGGACCAGATGTCGAGCAGGACTTCCTGGAGTTCCATTCGGGTCAGCGAGTCGAGCATGCCGAAGGGCTCGTCGAGTAGGAGCATCTTCGGCGACAAGGCGAAGGCGCGCGCGAGTCCAACCCGCTGGCGCATGCCGCCCGAGAGCGCCGCCGGTCGCTTGTCCATCGCGTTCGCCAGACCGACGAGCGAGAGGTGGTACTCGACGATCTCGCGGCGCGTCTTCTCGTCGACGTGCGGATAGACCCGTCGCACGCCGAGCATCACGTTCTCTCGCGCGGTCATCCAGGGCAGCAGGCAGGGCGCCTGGAAGACGACACCGCGATCCGGCCCGGGCCCGTCGATCTCGCGCGCATCGAGCACCACGTGGCCTTCGCTGATGTCCGACAGCCCGGCGACCATCTGCAGGACCGTCGACTTCCCGCAGCCCGAGTGGCCGATCAATGCGACGAACTCGCCCTTCGCGACCTCGAGGTCGAAGCTCTCGACGACGGGCAGCGGGCCAGACGGCGTCTCGTAGATCTTCGAGAGCTTGAACATCTCCAGGTAGCCCGACATCTCTTCTCTCTCCGTCTCGTGCTCGCGGCTCTGCTCAGAGCGCGGGCAGTGCTAGGGAACGAGCGACATGCTCGGCGGCCGCAGGCTCGCCGGCTTTGCCACGGGCTTCTTCAATCGCCGCGTCGGATTCGCCGCCGCCGCCTGGCGACTCACGACCGTCAGGTAGTGGGTGATCTCGTTGCGGATCCGCTTGTATTCGGGGTCGTCGTTGACGGCCTTGCGGTCTCGCGGTCGCGCGAGCGGCACTGCGAAGCTCGGGCCGAGCGAGGCCCGCGGCCCCGGCCGCAGCGGAATGATCCGGTCGGCCAACAGGAGAGCTTCGTCGACGTCGTTGGTGATCATGACGACGGTCTTGCGGTCCGCCGCCCAGATCCGCTCGATCTCGGATTGCAGCGATCCGCGCGTCAGCGCATCGAGGGCCGACAGGGGCTCGTCGAGCAGCAGCAGCTTCGGATCCATCGCGAGACCGCGCGCGACACTGACCCGCTGCCGCATGCCGCCCGAGAGCTCGCGCGGATATTTCCAGTGGGCCGCGCCGAGACCGACCAGCTCGACGTAGTGCCGCGCGCGGTGCACACGGTCCTGCTTCGACTCGCTGCGGAAGACGGCGTCGACCGCCAGCTGAACATTGCCGAGGACGGTGAGCCAGGGCAGCAGCGCATAGCTCTGGAACACGACGCCGCGATCGGGACCCGGCCCCGTGATCGGACGTCCCTGGAGTCTGAGCTCGCCGACGTCGGGCATCAGCAGGCCCGCGATCAAGTTGATCAAGGTCGACTTGCCGCTGCCCGAGAATCCGACGATCGCGAGGAACTCGCCCTCCGCGAGCGCCAGATCGATGTCCGACAGCACCTCGGTCCGCGCCGCACCCACGCCGAAGGACTTGCCGACTCCGCGCAGCTCGAGGAAGGCCTCGCCCGAAAGCGCTGAGGGGGCCGTTGCGAGCGTCCCGAATGCCATGCTCGAATCTCCTTTCCGGCGAAGCCCGCTCGCGCAGCTCGCCCGCCTTCGTTCAGGCGCCAGACGCACCGTCGAAGCTCACCGCTCGCTGGAGGACGACCATCACCCGATCGAGGAAGAAGCCGATCAGGCCGATCGTGAAGACCGCCACCATGATCTGCGCGAGCGTCTGTGAGCTGCCGTTCTGGAACATGTCCCAGACGAATTTCCCGAGACCCGGGTTCTGGGCCAGCATCTCGGCCGCGATCAACACCATCCAGCCGACGCCGAGCGACAGTCTGAGACCGGTGAAGATCAGCGGAAGCGCGGACGGCACGACGATCTTCATGACCCGCGTCGTCCACGGGAGCCGCAGGACGCGGGCGACGTTCAGGTGGTCCTGGTCGACGGACGCGACGCCGAGCGCCGTGTTGACGAGCGTCGGCCAGAGGGAGCAGAGGCTCACCGTCAACGCCGAGCTGATGAAGGACTTCTCGAAGAAGGGATCCTCACTCGTGTAGAGACCGGAGACGAGGATCATCACGATCGGCAGCCAGGCGAGCGGCGAGACCGGCTTGAAGATCTGGATCAGGGGCGAGAACGCGGCGTTCATCGTTCTCGAGAGCCCGCATAAGATTCCGAGCGGCACAGCGATCAGCGACGCGACGAGAAAGCCGGCAAAGACGGTCTGGAGGCTCGTCCAGATCTGGTCGAAGTAGGTCGGCTTGCCCGAGTACTTGCGCTCCGTCCACGGCTTGCCCTCGGCTTCCCACTTCGCCTTCAGGATCTCCATTCGCGCCTGGAACTCGACCTCTTTCTGGCGCTCGACGAAATGCTCCGCGACGAGGGATTTCGCGGCGACCCAGACTTCCGAGGGCCCGGGCAGCGAGCCGATGCTCGTCTCGACCGAGGCCGCGAGGCTGGCCCAGAGCCCGAGGAACGCGAGGATCGAGACGATCGGCACGCCGACCGAGCGGAGCAGATCCTTCAGCTGGGCCCTCGGTTCCTCACCCGTCGCGAGTCGGATCGCCGGGACCAGGATCTCGAGGCCGAGTCCTTCCGCGGTCCGGATCGCGGTCCGGCTCATGCGGGCCTTGCCGCTCACGAGTGCAGGCGTTTCGCTGGACATGTCGACTCCTGGATCTCTTGCAAGGGCCCCGCTCGAGCGGAGCCGTTCTTGGACTAACGAGCGGCGCTGACAGCGGTCTTTCCCTGACTTCCGATCGCAAATCGCGAGAGGTAATCGTTCGGCTTGCGGCCATCGTAGACGATTCCATCGATGAATCCCGAGTCGGGGGTCTTGAAGCCGTCGGTCTTCGGGACTTCGGTCGCCGCGAGGTGGCCTTCGACTACCAGTGCCTCGGCGGCCTTGCGGTAGATGTCCGGGCGGTAGACCCGCTTCGCGATCTCGTGGTACCAGGCGTCCGGCTTGTTCTCGCCGATCTGGCCCCAGCGCCGCATCTGGGTGAGGAACCAGACGGCATCGCTGTAGAAGGGATAGGTCGCGTCGTGGCGGAAGAAGACGTTGAAGTCGGGCAGCTCGCGCTTGTCGCCGGGGGCGTACTCGAAGGTGCCGGTCATGCTCGCCGCGATGACGGCCTTGTCGGCGCCGACGTATTCGCTCTTCGAGAGGATCTCGACCGCTTTGTTGCGGTTCTCGGGGCTCGCGTCGAGCCATTTGCCCGCGCGGATCAGCGCCTTCGTGACGGCGATCGCGGTATTGGGATTCTTTTCGGCCCAGGCGCGCGTGATGCCGAAGACCTTCTCGGGGTTGTTCTTCCAGATCTCGTAGCTCGTGACGACGGGAACGCCGATCTTCTTGAAGACGGCCTGCTGGTTCCACGGCTCGCCCACCGCGTATCCCTGGATCGTCCCCTGGTCGAGGGTCGCCGGCATCTGCGGCGGCGGTGTGACCGAAAGGAGCACGTCGGCGTCGGTGGTCCCGGTCGCGTCCGCTGCCGTGTAGAAGCCGGGGCTGATGCCGGCCGCAGCGAGCCAGTAGCGGAGCTGATAGTTGTGGGTCGAGACGGGGAAAACCATCGCCATCTTCAGCGGGTCGCCCTTCTGATTCGCCTCCTCGACGATGGGCTTCAAGGATTTCGCCGTGATCGGGTGCTTCGGCTTCGCGGTCGCGAGACTCGGGTCGACGCGCTTCATCTTCTCCCAGATCGCGTTCGAGACGGTGATCGCGTTGCCGTTCAGATCCATGCTGAAGGGCGTGATCACGTCGGCTTGCGTGCCGATGCCGATCGTCGCGCCGATCGGCTGCCCCGCGAGCATGTGGGCCCCGTCTAGCTCGCCGCTGATCACGCGATCGAGCAGGATCTTCCAGTTCGCCTGCGCCTCGAGCGTGACGAAGAGGCCCTCCTCCTCGAAGTATCCGAGCTCCTTCGCGATCACGAGCGCGGCGCAATCCGTCAGCTTGATGAAGCCGAACTTCAGCTCTTCTTTCTCGGGCAGGGCCGCCGAGCAAAGCTGCGCCGCGAGCAGGACGGCGATGAACACGACGATCCCCCCTCGCCTTTCGACTCGTGTCCAGCGTTCCGATCGCGTGCGACGTCCGTCCATCATCCGACCCATCCCTGTTCCCATCGGATGACTCCCTGAATCCCTCGTCCCTGCCCTGCCGCAGCGAGGCCCGAAAACAAAAAAGGCGCTCTCCGAACTCGTCGAGTTCGTGAGCGCCCTTGCTCTGCTCGCATCGACCCCTCTGGTCAATCGAGCGGTGACTGTCTTGCGAGATCCGTCGTTGGATCCGTCGTCGCGCGTTTACGCCCGACTTCGTGCTCGACCTTCGCTTGATTCCCATTACAAGAAGCTTGCCAACGTCGACGTCGATCGATCCGATGTCTTCGACCGGAGCCACGCTGACTCATCTGCGCTGATCTCGACCCATCTGGTCATCGATCAGCGCGAAACCCTGCACTCGACCCAGACCGGATGCGGCCGAGCAAGCAAGAGAATGTGGCAGTCGCTGGCGAGCAATTGAGCAGGCATGCGCCGGATTCGAGCCAGCCGCGGGTGAACAGTCGCGCGGATGCCTCGGGAAGTGGCATGGGAGTTGCTCCCCGATCGCAGAAGAGGAATCAATGGCTTCGAAGCTCCGGGTGCTGGTAATCGACGATCAACCCCAGCGCTACGAGGCCATCGTGCGGGCCATCGAAGCAGCGGGCGACCAGGTCGTGGCGCGGGTGGAGGAGCTCGGCCCGGATCTGCACACGATCGTCCAGTCCGTCCAGCCCGACGTCGTCATCATCGACATCGACTCGCCCGGCCGCGACATGCTCGAAGACATGCGCCGGATCAGCCACGAGCAACATCGCCCGATCGTGATGTTCGTCGACGAGACAGACCCGGATTCGATCCGCCGGGCGATCCAGGCGGGCGTGACCGCCTATGTCGTGAAGGGCGCCGCGCCGGAACGCGTCCGCTCGGTGCTCGACGTCGCGATCGCGCGTTTCCACGAGGAGAAGGCCCTACGCGACCAGCTCGCCGAGGCGCGCAGCTCGCTCGAGGAGCGCAAGCTGATCGACCGGGCGAAGGGGATCCTGATGCAGCGAAAGTCGCTCTCGGAGCCCGAGGCCTATCAGCTGCTGCGCAAGACCGCGATGGATCGGAGCATCCGGATCGCAGAGGTCGCGCGACGGCTCGTCGAGATGGCCGACCTCCTCTGAGCCTCGGCAGAAAAAGAGTCGGAGCGCAGCGTGATGAGTGAAGGAGTGACCGAACGATGAAGGATGAAGAGACGGCATCAGATCCGCGATCGCGAGCGACCGCGATGCGCACCAGACCGGTGCCGCGCGTCGCGCCAACGCGCGTCCGGCTGGGCTTCGTCCCGCTGACGGATTGCGCGCCGCTGGTGATCGCGCGCGAGCGCGGCTTCTTCCGCGACGAAGGCATCGACGTGACGCTCTCCCGCGAGCCGTCCTGGGCCAACCTCCGCGACAAGCTCGCCGTCGGTGCCCTCGACGGGGCGCAGCTGCTTGCGCCCATGAGCCTCTCGACGAGTCTCGGCATCGACGGTGTCGACGTCCCGCTGACCGTCCCCCTCTGCCTCGATCTGAACGGCAACGCGGTCACCGTCTCGACGGCGTCGTCATGCGATGACATACCTGCTCGAAGCTCGCCTTGAAGCGCCGGGCAATCCGGTCGATGTCGTAGCGCGTCTCGCGGCAGGCCCGCAGGAACGGCGCGTAGGGAAGGATGACGGCGCCGGCGAAGTAGGCGGCGAGCGCGTGGCGGGCGAGGGGTGGAGCGTCCGACGGCAGCGCGCTTTCCGAAATCAGTTGATCGATCTCGTGCGTTGCGGCAAGGCGCCCAAGCCGGTGCGCGGCCGCGAAGATCGCGG
>JANNQH010000058.1:0-3461 GCA_031400655.1 Deltaproteobacteria bacterium
AGCCACGGGTCCAGCTCGCGTTCGGACGAGCAAGCGCCGAGGACGAGAATGAATCCGATGAGCAACGCGGTCGTGGCTCGCGGGCGCTTGATCAAGATTGAGCTCCGGCGGCGGCTCCGAGTCGGGGTCCGCCCTCGCGCACCTCATCGGCAGTCAGCGTGCAGAAGCTGAGGGCGGATCAGGCCGCCTCGGCCGGGAGATCGAGCAGGAAGCGCGTTCCGCCACCCTCGCGAGCCTCGCAGGCGACGCGGCCGCCGTGGCGCTCGGCGATCTGCCGTACCAGGCGAGGCCGAGGCCGATTCCGCCCCGGGCCGAAGCACTTCCAGCCGGGTGGTAGAAGGGCTCGAAGATCCGTTCGCGCAGGGCCTCCGGGATGCCGGGCCCGTGGTCGAGGACGACGACGCGCACGAGCCCCGGCTGCGGCGAGTCGACTCGAGACGAGCAGGCGCGCCTTGTCGGCGACCAGGCGCGCAATCTCGTCGTGACCCTCGACGGGAACCCGAAGCGCCAGGCGACCTTCGCCGAATCCCTCCACGTGACGCTTCAGGTTTTCGACGCGCCGGCAAAAGCCAGGTCCCGGGTTTCTCGGGAACGTCGAGCGAATGTAAAGTTATGTGAAGTTCGAGGATTCCCCGGTATCTCCGCGCAAATACACGACACTTCCGGCACAGAACGTGGCCGCGACCCCCTCGCTCGACAGCGCCTCGCGCGCCGCTTGCCAGGGCCGGTCGAGCAGACAGAGGTCGGCGGGCTGACCGACGGCAATGCGCGAATGGATTTCCGATCTGGCGTCGGCTGCACTGCCCGGGAGGAAGAGCGCGAAGGCCGCTTCGGGTGAGACGCGCTCGCTCTCGCCGAGCAGCGCCCCGCGCCGGGTCCTGCGCGTGACGGCGGCGCGCATCGCCTGCCACGGGTCCGGATCGCCGTAGGGCGCGTCGGTCCCGGCGGCGAGCGGCACGCCGGCCTCGAGCCAGGCTCGCACGCGGTAGAGATCGGGCTGGTCCCGCGCCTCGACCTCCCGCAGATAATCGTCGCCGCGCTCGAAACCGAAATTCGGCTGGGTCACGACGCGGATTCCGAGCTGCTTGACCCGGGCGATCGCTTCGGAGGTCGCGACCGAGGCGTGCTCGATCCGGTCGAAGGCGTGGGCACCGGCTGCTTCGAGGGCGGCAAGGGCGAAGTGGAGCTCGACGCGGGTGACGCAGTGAAACGCGCAGCCGCGCCCCGACGCGTGGGTCCGCACGATCTCGGCGACGAGGGCGTCGAGCTCGGGCAGCGCGGGCTCGTCGAGCAGGAACTTGCGTGCGTCGACCGCGAGGCGCGCGTCGGCATCGAACAGCGTGAGCGACCCGTCGCCCATCAAGCGGACCCGCTGCGGCAGGTCGCCGTTTCGCTGCGCCGCGCGAAATAGCTTCGCCTGGGCGAGATCGTTGCTCACGGTCGCATCCGTCAGGCCCGTGACACCGAAGCGGGCCAGCCGCTGAGCGGCGGCGCGCAGATCCGGGGGCCGCGTCCGCGGCAGTCGCTCGCGCAGCCAGCCGTCGGCGCGGAACAAGCGTCCGGTCGCCCGGCCGTTCGCATCGCGCTCGATCTCCGGCAGCCGCGAAATCCTCCTGGGCGAGCCGGGATCGTCGAGTGAAAGCGCCCTGATCGCCGCCGAGTTGAGGAACCACAAGACGCCGCTTCGGTGTTGGATGCGAAGCGGCGTGTCGCCCGAGAGGGCGTCGAGGCGCGCGCGGTCGAGGGGGCCCGCGACGGATTCGAAATAGCCCGTGCCGCGTAGCCAGCCATCGCTCGGTCTCGCTTCTCGCAGCGCGCGCGCGAGCGCATCGGCGTTTTCGATCTGGGGTGGGCCGCAGTGGATCGAGGCGAGCGAGGCGGCGAGCGAAAAAAGATGGAGATGGTGATCGTGGAGGCCCGGCAGCAGGGCGCCGCCTGCGGCCTCATGACAGGGCTCGTCTGCCCGCGGCGCGAGCTCGCGGCCGATCTCGCCGATGCGACCGGCCTCGCAGCGCAGGTCGAGGCGCTGCCCCGCGATCTCCGCCCCGCGGATCAGCAAGCGCGGGTCCAGTGGTCGATGAGGGACGCGTCCGGCGCGAGCAGCTCGGGTGCCCTGCCGGCAGACGTGCGGGCCCGGGGCTCGGCGATCGCGTGCCAGGAGATTCCGTCGTGAACCGACCACCCGTCGGATCGCCGCTCGATCGGGAGCGTGAGTCGGGTCGACTCTTCGTTGTCCTCGCAGCTCGCGGCGTGGGCCGCGACGTCGACGAGGGAGAGCGAGAGGAGGCCGCCGCGCCCCTGCGCGTGGAGCGCCGTGATCGCGACGGCGGCGGTGAGGCCGGTCAGGGGATCGGCGATCGCGTCGGCGCAGAAGCGGGCGGTCGTTGCGGTGGGATCGGGAGCCGGCCCGGGGGCCGGGGCGGGATCGAAAGCGAGGCCGGCGGCGACGGCGGCATCGTCGCCGAAGGCGATCCATTCGTGCTCGCGGCCGTAGCCGGTGATCGAGGCCCAGAGGCGGCCCGGCCGGCCATTCAGCCAGGTGCGGGCGTCGAAGCCGAGCTGCGCCAGCGCCCGCGGACGCGCGCTCTCGAGCACGATGTCCGCGGACTCGAGCAGGCGCGCGAAGATCTCGCGCTCGCTTGCCCGGGTGAGGTCGAGCGCGCAGGCGTGTTTGTCGGCGTTCAGGAGATCGAAGAAGGTCCGCTCGCCCTGGCGTGCGCCATCCGGCCGCTGCGGGCTCTCGAGCTTCAAGACCGAGAAGCCGGCCTTCGCCAACAGTGATCCGGCCAGGGGACCGGCCCAGAGGGTCGAGAGGTCGAGGACGCGGGGGCTTCGTCTGCTCTGTTGTGCAGCGGCGGAGGCGCGCGTCTCGTGCGCGAGTCGGAAGGGTGCTGTGGGTGTGTGGGTTGCAGTCGGCGTGCGGGAGGCGCGTGCGACGGCGAGACCGATCTCTCGGCCGCGCAGCACGAGGGGATCCACGGCCCGCGCCGTGAGACTGTGCGCGACGGTCGACCAGTCGCGGGTCTGCTCGATGGCGGGCAGGTCGAGCTCGAGCCAGGCGCCGAGCATGTGCCAGTCGGCTTCTCTCGGAAGATTCAGGACGAGCACTCCATCGCGTGTCGGCAAGAGGCGCGCACTGCCGCCGCAGGACACGGCGCCCCGGCGCGAGAATCCGAATAACGCCGCGCGCTCGCCGAGCAGGGCCGGCGCGTCGAGCGATGCGAATCCCCGCGCCGGAGCGAGGGCCTCGAGCGCCATCCCCGCAGCGCGGGCGGCGCTGGCGAGGGGTCCGCCCGCGAAGCGGGGCGGCCCGTCGGCCTCGCCCGTCAGCGCCATCGCACCCGACAGCGCCCAATCGAGGGCCGCACTCGTCGGATCGGGGCGCGCAGGGAGCTCGCGCTCGAGTCCGAGGGACCCGAGCAGGGCGCGGGCGAAGCGAGCGGAGGGATCGAAGGGAGGGC
>JANNQH010000059.1:0-7454 GCA_031400655.1 Deltaproteobacteria bacterium
TAGGCTGCGGCCGTGACCCTCCTATTGCCGCTCCTCGACATCCAGACCTTCGACCTCGCCAGCGACCGGCTCGGCAGAGAGCGGACCTCGCTTCCGGAGCGGGAGGCGCTCCGCCTCTCGAAGGACGCGGTCGACCGCCTCGACGAAACCCACGCGACGCTCCTCGAGCAGCGCAGTCTGCTGGCGCGCTCCGAGCACGGGCTGGGCTCGGATGTCGCTTCCGTCGCCGCCCGCGCGAAGACCGTCGAGAAGACGCTCTATTCCGGCACGGTGCGGATCCCCAAAGAGCTGTCGGCCCTGCAGGCCGAGATCCGCGGGTTCCGCGTCCAGCAATCGGAGCTCGAGGGGCGCGAGCTGGCGCTGCTCGAGGAGATCGATCAGGCGGAGACCGAGATCGCCAAAAATCGATCGGCCCACGAACGGATCGCGGCGGAGATGAAGGCGCTCGAGCAGTCGCTCACCGCCGCCGAGCAGGCGATCGATGCCGAGCGGGCGCGGCTCGACGAGGAGCGGCGCGGCAAAGTGGAGAGCGTTCCGTCTGAGATCCTGGTCACGTACGAGAAGCTGCGCACGCGCGAGCGGCTGGTGGGCCGGGCGGCGGCGGCGATCGTCGAAGGCGGCTGCGAGGGCTGCCATATGAAGCTCCCCGTGCTCGAGTACAACCGGATGAAGTCGAAGCCCGAGGACGCCTTGCTCTTGTGCATTCACTGCGGACGGATCCTCGTGCGCTGAGGCGTTCGAATTCGAGACTAACAGGCCCTCAGCGGGGAACGTCCCGCGACGCGCGATGTCGACACGAGAGGATATTCGCGGGTAGATCGTTCGCGTATCGCGAGAGCGAAACACCCGGCTTGTGTCGGTCCAGGTAGCGCGTGAGGATCGGGAAGCTCTGGGGCTGGACCACGAGCATGTTGGCGGGACTCGTGCAGATCGCGTCGAAGAGGTCGGACTCCTCCGCGAAAAGCTTCTCGCGCATCCCCGGCGTCAGGTTGCGCCAGCCAAAAACGAAAGCATGGTCGACGAGGACTTGTGGATAGTCCATGTGGAACGGCTGCAAATAGCAGTCCGCGTGGACTACGAGCGGTGCCAGGTAGATCTTGGCCCCGGCCGGGAGTCGCTGGAAGGCGGCGACCTGACGCTTCGTCTCTGCGCACGCTTGCGCGCGATGACTGGAAATGACGTTCGTGATGCGCCGCAGCTCGGCATGGACGGGGATGGGGCCGGCCAACGCGAGTCCGAGGATGAGCAGCGCCACGAGGCCGCGGCGATCGCTGAAGCATCCCGCAACCGTCGGCATCGAACGAGCAGGCCCTGACACGGCGTGGCACGCGAGGCTGCACCAGAGCGAAAGCGCCACGATCGGCAGCCACACCCTCGGCGGCGGCGGGCGATAGGCGAGACCGATCGCGAGCCAGAACAGACAGGGAATGGTTATCCAGGCTGCGCCCAGCAGCAACGACCTCCTCCATCCGGATGGATCGCGAACGGCGGCAAGCGCAGCGATCAGGCCGATCAATCCGAGGCTGTATCGGAAGAGCGGCGTGCTCGCGACGAAGCGGCGACCGGCGTCGAGGTTCGACCAGAACGCCGCGCTGAGCGAACCACCATCGACTTCGATTGCTTCGATCACACCGGCCATCTCGCGGAAGCGCTCGACCGAATAGAGCTCCTGCGAAATCGGAAACCAGCTCGCCATCGCGAAATACTGCTCGGGCGTGATGCCGAGCTCCCGATCGAGAACCGCCACGATCCGCTCGAGTCCGATCCAGCGCGGCCAGTTCTCGAGCACGAAGGGACGATCGGCCAGCTGGGTCCAATACGAGCTCCACGCTGGATCCGCGTAGAAGATCGCCGCCTCGAGCGCGTGAAGCCCTGCCCCGATCACGCCGAGACCGACCCCGATCGCCGCCAGAATAGACACGTCCCGGATGACGCCGGGCCGGTCCTGGTTGCTCATTCGATCCAGGATCATCAGGGCGCCGATGCTGATCAACAGGACCTGACACGCGACGAGATTGGCCGCCCTGAAGAGGATGGCGAGCACCATCCATGCGAGAGCTGCCGCGAGCCGGGGCCAGCGGACCGGCCTCCGGCGCATCGCATCGATGAGTAGGACGAGGCCGGCCATGAGGCAGACGAACGCCGTCTGTGTGAACTGGAGGTTGAATAGCAACGGCGGGAGGAAGATCGAGGTGGCGGCGGCCACCGACGCGATTCCGAAGAGGCTCGCATCTCTCCTCAACAGCACATGACCCATTGACCAGAAGCCCACGAGACAGACTGCGCATTGCAGACCGGAGTACCAATCGAACCCCGGCCAGATGCGAAAGAGAACGCCGATCGGGGCACCCAGGAACGCCGACTGGTAGACCAGCCTGGGATCCCCCACGCCTTCTCCGAAGAGGCCGGCCGAGATGCCGAGCATTGCAGCATCGTCGTTCATGTCGAACCAGAAGGGGATCGTGGCCCAGCCGTAGAACACACTTCCCAGGACGATCGCGGCGGACAGGATGAGGACTCGCCCGCTACCCGGCGCGATCGACCGGGGAGCTTCGATCGCACACGGTTCGCGCTCTGCTTCTGCCATCGAGATCCTTCTCGAGGTCCGGGGACAAGGGGCTCGCCATCGATTCAGCTGCCGGCCCGACCGACCGATAGCAAAGGCCAGATCAGGTCTGTTCGGTGCAGCGTCGGATCGACGCGAGAATGAATCGCGGGCTCGCGCCAGAAAGACTCTTCCCGTGAGAAGTCCCATGAGAAGTCCCATGAGAAACGACAGGTGACCGATCCCTCACGATCATCCCGGGGCCCGGGCGATTCGATCGAGACGAAGCCCGATTGGGCGGCCCGCTTCGTCGCACTGCCGGGCTCGGTTCAACTCGCACTCTGGCTCGTTCCCATCCTCGTGTTGAAGTCGGCCTCCCTGTTCGAGCCGCCCGTATGGGACAGCGCGATGGGCGTCTTCCCACCCGCAATCTATCTCCATGAGACGCATTTCGACATCCGAGGACTGCTCGCCGAGCCCAATTGGTGGCTGGGCGGGCCGAACGTCCACTCCCTGTCGCTGTTTACCTGGTTCGTCGCGCTCGTGATGACCGTGACGAATTCGGCCACGGCGACTTTCGCGATCGTCCATGTCACCACCTTCGTCCTCGTCGCCTGGTCGCTCGTCCTCTTCACGCGAGTCCTGCTTCGGGACGGCTTCCATCGGCACACGGTCCTGGCTGCGGGCGTATTCGTGCTCGTCACGCCGCTCGTGCTCGTCCAGGTGGGCGCTCTCTACACAGAGACCTGGGTGATGGTGCTGGGTGTCGCGGCGTGGGCGAAGTGGCGCGAAGGCAAAGTCACGCTGGCGATCGTGCTATGCGTGGTTGCGCTCTTCGTCAAGCTGACTGCCATCGCGATCTGCGTCTGCGTCGGACTGGCGTTGCTCAGCTCGCGACGACCGTCGGGGGTCCGACGTTTCGGACTGCTCTTTCTGCTTCCGCTGGCGTTCCTCATGCAGCGATCGCTCCCTGGCTGGCTCGGTGCGCGCTCGTTCGACCAAACGGGATGGGGTGATGCGCGAGTGCTCGCGGATGCGCTCCTGGATCGCCTCGCCGCGATTCCGGACGTCACGGTCGTCATTCTCTGCGCTCTGCTGGGCACGCTGATCCAGATCGTGATCCTGCGAGTGCGCGGAGCTCGCCTCGCAAATCTCATCGGCGCAGATCGACGAACGGGGGCACAGCTGATCTGCCTCGCGATGCCCTTCGTCTTCTCGCTGGGGATCGCCGCGTCGGTCTTCTCCGAGACGATCTTCCTGCCCCGCTACCTCGTCCCGGTCGTTCCCTTCTGCGTCGCCTCGATTCTCTTCGTCGCCCGTTCATGGGGACGCGAGCGAATCGCGTCAGGCGTTCTCGTGCTCGGAAGTCTGATCAACCTGATCAACTTCAATGGCGTGCTCTATCCCCGGGAACGTGGAAGCTTTTCGATCGTCGAACGGTCGCACGCCTACCGGGATTTCCACCGACTCCAGATCGACTTGATCGACGCGCTCGTCGAAATCCCTCCCGATATTCCGACCTTCGTCTCGAAGGAGCTCGACTACATGGTCTCGGATCCCATGATGGGATACGTCGACAGCAAGCTGCCGCTCGTCGAGCCGATCTATCTGCCTCCGTATCGCGACCAGTCGCTCGCGGAGTTTCCGGCCGAGTTTGCGCTCGTGCTCAGCAATGAAGGCCACGGCGGCCAGGAGATCCGTCGGCTGACTCGAGCCGCCGCCAGCGATCCGACGATCCGGATGCGCCATTGGACCTTCGAGCGCGGGAGCTTCACCGGGGCGGTCTTCTGGATCCGCCGTGGGGGTTCTGCAACTGACGAGAAGCCGCGGGTCGAAGCGCCGACCCACGCAACCGGGTCCTGAGCGCACTCGCCACCTCAAGAATTTTTGACCCGGCTCCGATCAATTCGACGAGATGTCCGAATCCCATCGACGCATCCTGGAAGACGCCACGCTCGAGGTGAGCTCCATCAAGGATCTCGATCGAGGCGAGCTGGTCGCGCGCCTCGAGACGTTCCACCTCGCACGGATTCGCAACCTGGTCTCGCCGGACGAGGTCGATCACGCGCGTTCACTCATGAATCAGCGCTTCCGCGCTTCGAACGATCATGCCACGACGGGCGAGCAAGCGAGCGACGTTCGGCGCAACTTCCAGAAATTGTCGATCGGTCGCGCTCGCCACGGAGGGGTCGATCGACCACGCTTCATGCGCTGCTTCTATCTACCCATGTGGGACGAGGATGTCTTCGGAACGCGGGAGATCTTCCGGAGGATCGCCCAGGTCCGGAATCTCCTGAGCGGCCACGCCCTCGATCATGCGATCGACGATCCGGATCAGGTCGCATGGACCGCGTCTCGGATCCATCATTTTCCGGCAGGCGGCGGCTTCATGGTCGATCACCGGGACACCGTGCTCCCCGCCCTCTACGCCGAGAATGGCCTCGGCAGCTTCTACCAGCCGCTCGTGCTCTTGACCCAGAAAGGTGTCGACTTCGAGCGGGGGGGAGGCTTCGCGATGGTTGGCGACGAGCGCATCTCCTACGAAGACTATTCGGAGAAGGGCGATATCGTCATCTACGACACCAGTACGGTGCACGGCGTCGACGATGTCGATCCCCATCTGCCCTTCCGACAGGATTCGCTGGCCGGCCGCATGTCGGGTCTCGTCACGCTGTTCAAGAAGCTCGCGTAGGGAGGGGACTCGTCGTGACCTCGTCGACGACGACGTCGGTGCCGGAAGAGGCTCTAGCGAGCCGAGTCGGGACCTGCCCGATCTGCTGCCGGCGCGCCGAGAACCGGCGGACGATCGTTCGCCTCCAGAGCCAACCCGTCGTCGAGCTCGTGGAATGTCCGTTCTGTGCGGCACAGAGCGCGGACAGATTTCCGCTGCCGGAGTTTCTCACCGCTCTCTATGATCCGACTTTCTATCGATCCTCACTCGTCTCGGGACCAGGCCTCAGCGCACGCTGTGCGCGTTCGATCCTTCGCGCGACCCGCTTCGACTCGCATCGTCCGGTCTCGATCCTCGACTACGGAGGCTCGGATGGAACGTTGTCGCAGGCGCTCCGTCGTGAGCTGCTCGCGAACGGCCACCGGGGGGATGTGCGAAGCACGGTCGTCGATCTGCATCCCCGCGAAGACACGCCGCATCAGCGCTTCATCGATCCCGCCCGCTTCGAGAAATCGAGCGAGCACTACGATCTTCTGCTCGCGAGCGCCGTGCTCGAACATCTCGCGAGCCCGGCCGCAACGATCCGCGCGCTCCTCGACCACGCTGCCCCTGACTCCTACTTCTATGCGCGGACACCGTGGGACAGCCCCCTGCAGCGCGTCGTCCCCGGCTACCGGGTGAAATGGCCGCGCCATCTCCACGACATGGGTCCAGCTTTCTGGGAGCGTTTCATGACGGTCTTCGGCGTGTCGGGCGAGCTGCTCGTTTCCAGGCCCTCGATCGTCGAGACGTCCTTTCGGGACGCTCCCGTGCGAACGCTGGCGGCCCACCTCTCGAAAATTCCTGCGCGCATCGAGAGCTCTCTCTTCCGGGACAAGTCGAGCAGTCGTGAACGGGTCTGGAAGCTCGTGGGGGGCTGGGAAGTCCTGATCCGGCTCGCGTGAGCGTGCGCCGGCGCGTCAACGCTCGCCGGCATTGTTGCGCGTTCCTGGCCGAAGCTCGCCCGACTGCTCGAGCAGAAACCCGATCCACGCAATCAACGCGACGACGATCATCCCGCCGTACTGCACGAGACCGAGCGCAACAGCTTCGCTCGACGTGACTCCGTAGGGCGCCAGCAGGAGCACATAGCCCGCCTCACGGATCCCCACGCCCCCGATCGAGATCGGCAGCAGTGTCGCCACCGTCACGAGCGACGTCGCGGAGGCCAATGCGCCGACGCCGACGTCCAGCCCGAGCGAGCGCGCAAACGAGACGATCGAGGCGATCCAGAGAGCCAGGATGAATGTCGAGCTGATCAAGACGGCTGCGGCGCAACGCGGCTGGTCGAAGAAGGGCAGCGCGCGCGGAAGCCATCGGATCACCGCCCGTCGCCCCACCACGAACGCAAGCGCGCAAACGCAAAGCGCCGCTGCGACCGCATGGACGACGGGAATCGAGAACCCCGTGAGCTCCCGACCAAAGATCGCAAGGCCGATCAGACCCGCCGCCGCGACGAAGGCCATTCCGATTCCCCGGTCTGCCACGACGATCCCGCTCGCCTCCAGCAGTCCGATCCCCGCTGCCCGAAGGCGAGCGACGCGATAGACATCGCCTGCACCCATCGCGAGTGACGCGCTCAATCCGGTTGCCTTGATGCCGGCAGCGATCAGTGACCGGTAGGGAACGACATGGCCGGCCGCGGCGGCCAGGATCTGAACCCGCAGTGCGGCGACGAACAGCCCGCAGACGTAGAGGGCGAGGCCGAGTACGAGCCAGCTCGCGCGGAGCTCTGCGAGCAGCCCGAGAGTCCGTTCGACGAGGTCGTCGCGGGTGAAGAACACGACGCCGAGTGCGAGGAGGCCGGCGAGTCGGATGAGGATCAGCGCGGGCCGACGTCCCAAGGCCGCTGAAGACGTCGACGCGGGAAAGGTCGCCATGGCTAGGCCGTCTGGCTCCTTCCGTTGCGGCAGGTTCGGATCGTGACGAACGAGTCGGGGCCATTCTGACGAAGCGCGCGGACGAGATAGCTTCCGATGATTCCGAGTCCGATCAGGACGAAGCCGAAGAGCGAGGTGATCAGCACGACGATCGTTACGAAGCCATCGACACCGATCGCACCCACCATCCATCGATACAGATAGAAGATCGCGGTCCCGAAGCTTCCGAGTGAGAGCAGCGCGCCCGCCCCGCTGACCGCGCGCAGCGGCCAGTCCGAGTAGTCGATGACCATGCAGAGGAAGTAGTCGATCAGATCCC
>JANNQH010000060.1:0-7925 GCA_031400655.1 Deltaproteobacteria bacterium
TCGTCGAGGGTGCCGTGGAGCATGTGGAGGTTCGCGAAGCGGTAGCCGGACTGGGGATTGACGTCGCCGGGGAGCTCGGCCGAGTAGCAGTGGCGGCCGTCGAGCTGGCCGAGGTACTGCCGCCGCACGGCCTCGAAGCCGTGGGCGTCGATCTCGGAGACCGTGGGCAGCTTCAGCCCCTCGGTCACCAACATCTCACGGCCGCGGAACGCGAACAGGAGCGGATCGTCGCCCGGGTGCTCCGGGGCGCGGTGGTGGGGGACGAAGCGGAAGGGGACCTGGTGATTCGAGTTGGCCATGCCGGGTAGCTAAGCAAACTGAAAGCGAGCTGGCTCGGCCCCGCCTTGGGTCGTTCGGGACCGTCCCGGGCCCCGTCTGATAAGCTGGGCCCTCGCGCTCTCCGTTCCGGAGTTCGAGCGCGAGGGAGTGCTTTCGACGATGCGCAAGGCGAGCAGGATCCGCGTCCTGGTTCTTCTATTACTGCTCTTCCTGGGCGTTTTCCTGATCTTGCGCCCGTTCTCGGGCGGACCGGTCGCCGACATCAAGCAGGGCAGCACGCTCGTGATCGACCTCGGCGGACACTACGTCGAGGCACCCGCAGCCTCGCCGCTTGCGCGCCTCATGGGCAGCGACACGCGACCCTTCATCGATCTCCTCTCGACCTTCTCGCTGGTCGAACGGGACGAGCGGATCGCGACCGTCGTGCTGCGGATCCAGCCCCTCGAGATCGGTTGGGGCAAGGCCGACGAGCTGCGCGCGGCGATCGGGCGGCTGCGCGAGAAGGGCCGCAAGACGGTGGCGCTGCTCGAGGTGCAGAATTTCTCCGCCAATAAAGAGTTCTACGTCGGGAGCGCCGCGGACGAGCTCTACGTCGCGCCGGGGGCGGCCGTGCCGCTCGTCGGAATGGCGGCAGAGTACGTCTTTCTCGGCGGCTTCTGGGAGATGTTGGGGATCCAGTTCGACATCGCGAAGGCGGGCAAGTACAAGAGCGCCGTCGAGGTCTACGCCGAGCGCACGATGTCCGATGCGTCGCGCGAGATGGCGAACTCGCTCCTCGACGACACCTATCAGCGCTTCGTCGAGGCGCTGGCCGCCGACCGCGAGCAGACCCCCGACGCGATCCGCGCGACGATCGACCGCGGCCTCGTCCAGAATCCGGCGCTGGTCGAGGCGGGCTTGATCGATGGTGAAATCCATCTCGACGAGCTGCTCGCTCGCCTGGGCCCCGACGTCGTCGAGTACGCCGACTATCTCCACACCGATCCCCGCTCCCTCGGCTTCGACCCGAAGGCCCGCTTCGCCCTCATCTACGGCTCGGGCACCGTCGTCCAGGGCGACGCAGAGGCCTCGCCCCTCTCGTCGACTCCGAGCTTCGCCTCGGAGACCGTGTCGAAGGCGATTCGGGATGCCGCGGAGGATCCGGACATCGCGGCCATCGTGCTGCGGATCGACAGCCCCGGCGGCTCGGCCCTCGCGTCCGAGCTGATCTGGCGCGCGCTCCGCCGTGCCCGGGAGAAGGGCAAGCCCGTGATCGCTTCCTTCTCCGACGTCGCTGCCTCGGGTGGCTACTACGCGGCCTCCGCCGCCGACGCGATCGTCTCGAATCCGGGAACGCTGACGGGCTCGATCGGCGTCTTCGCCCTGCGCCCGGCGGTGGCCGGCCTGCTCGAGAAGCTCGAGATCGGCATGGATTCGCTGACCCGCGGTGCGCACGCGGATTTCCTGGTCGCGGGGGAGAAGATGTCACCCGAGGCCCACGCGCGGCTCCAGAGCTCCGTCCTCGACACCTATCAGCTCTTTTTGAAGCGTGTCTCCGACGGCCGGAAGATGATGACCGAGAAGGTCGACGCGATCGCCCAGGGGCGCGTCTGGACCGGGAAGCAGGCCCTCGACGTGGGCCTCGTCGATGAGCTCGGCGGGCTCTATACCGCTGTGCGACGCGCAAAGACCGAAGTCGGACTCGGCCTCGACGTCGATGTCGCGTTGGTGCCATTTCCCGAGCAGAAGCCGCTGACGCAACAGTTGATCGAGATGTTCCAGACGGCGGCGATCCGAGCGGGTGGTCCCGAGATCGAGTGGCCGGCGCCCCTCGATCGCATCGTCGCCTTCAGCCGGGACATGCCGGTCGGCACACCCCTCCTGATCCCGCCCGTCCTGGTCGAGATCCGTTAGGTCGTCGACGTGTCACACCTGACGACACGGGATGGCGTCCGCCTCTACTACGAACACCACCGACCGGCGTCGACCACGCCGCCCCGCGCGACCGTCCTCTTCACCTGCGCCTACTGCACGACCCACGAGAACTGGCGCGGACAGGTCGCGCCGCTGCTGGCGGCGGGCCATCCCGTCGTCCTGTGGGACCTGCGCGCCCACGGCGAGTCGGAGGCGCCGATTGGTCCTGGCGCCTACTCGATGGACCTTGTCGTCGCCGATCTGCTCGCCGTCGCCGACGCGACGACACCGGACGCGCCCTTCGTCGCGGCGGGCCTCTCGTTCGGGGGCCTCGCCTCGCTGCATTTCCGCGTGCGCTGGCCCTCCCGCGTCGCCGCCCTCGTGCTGATCGGCTCGGGACCCGGATTCAAGAACGCCGAGGCCGCGGCGGCGTGGGCGGCCCAGGTCGAGCGCACGGCGAGCTATCTAGAGACCCGCGGCTTCGAGGCCTTCGTCGCGGGCCGCGCCGGGGCGACCTGCATCGGAGCGCGGCCGGAGCTGCCGGCGGCGCAAGCGGCGGCGCGGGCGATCGTGGCGCAGGGCGTTGCCGGTGTGGCCCGCTTCGGCCGGGAGGTTTCGGGTCCGGCGCCTTCGGTGATCGACGAGCTCGCCGACATGGACGTTCCGGCCCTCGTGCTGGTCGGCGAGCAGGACCAGGCCTTCCTGCGCGCCGCCGAGGTGATGGCGGCGAAGCTGCCGCGGGCTCGCCATGTCGTGATCCCCGGGGCTGGGCATATCGTGAACATCGAGCAGGCCGAGCGTTTCGACGCCGCGCTCCTCTCGTTCCTGGCGATCGGCGATTCCGCGCCCGCGTGATCTCCCGCAACCTTTCGCCGGGGCGGCGGTTTCGCAGGGGAGCGGAGGTCGCATGCAGCCGAGTGATCCGGACGTCCGGCTCATGCTCGCCTTTCGCGACGGAGACGAGACCGCCCTGGCGGCGCTCTACCGGCGCTGGGCGGCGCGGCTCCTCCGGTATCTGGAGCGGATCGTGAAAGAGCCCGCCGTCGCAGAAGAGCTCCTCCAGGACACCTTCATCCGGGTGCTCGACGCCCGTGAGCGTTATGCGCCGGAGGCCCGCTTCTCGACCTGGCTCTTCCACATCGCGAGAAACCTCGCGTGCAACGAGCTGGCGCGCTCTCGCTCGCGACACCCCCACGTGTCGACCGATGCAGGCGAGGATTTCCACGGCGAGACGAGTCCGCGGCTCGTGCTCGTGTCGAGCGGTCCCGCCCCCGACGATCACGCCGACGCCCGCCGCGAGCACGCGCGCTTCGAGCGGGCCCTGGCGACCCTGCCCGAGCGTCAGCAGACTGCGCTCTGGCTCGCCGTCGTCGAAGGCCAATCCTACGAGGAGATCGCGAGCGTGCTCGGAAGCTCCGTGCAGTCCGTGAAGAATCTGGTCCACCGCGCCCGGGCGACCCTCGCGGATCGCATGGCGGAGACGGCGGTTCCCGCCGTGGAGAGACGGCGATGAACGAACGACTCGATCGGCTTTTGTCGGCAAAGCGCGACGGCGCTCTCGATACAGCTCTCGATGGGAGCCTGGATGAGGCTCTCTACGAGTCGGAGCGGTCCGAGCTCGAGCGGCTGCTCGAAGCGAGCGAGGACGCTCGCCGACGGGCGATCGAGTTCGAGCTCATCGACGCGAGCCTGCGCCGGCTGGCGGCCGAGGTGATCCCGGAGCAGCGGCTCGAGCGGGGCTATTCGGCGCTCGCTCGTCGCGTCGAAGCATCCGGCGAGACGGGGAATCGACGCCATCTTGTGTCGATCCGGGGTGTGTCGCGTCGGCGTCTGCTCGGTTGGGGGATCGCGGCGGCGGCGGCGCTCTGGGTCGCGAGCCTTGTGATCCCGCGCGGCGACGAGCCGGCCGACGATCTGGCGTCCCTGGGCCTCGCCGAGGCGGGTGATCTCGAGGTGATCGAGGAGCTCGAGCTGCTCGAGTTCCTCGCCGCTCGGGATCGGCAGGCGGAGGGTCCGCGCGGATGAGGGGGCCGCGTCGTCGCTTCGCGCGCTGGTCGGCGGGTCTGGTCTTCGGACTCATGGCCGGCGTGACTTCCAGCGTGATGACCGGCGTGATGACCGGCTTCGTGACCGGACTGGCCGCCGCCGAGCCCCCGGCCGCCGAGTCCGAGCGCGTCGAGCCCGAAGCGGCGCCGGTCGAGCAGCGCATCGAGGGCGGCCAGCCCGCGCGCGATCGCGGCCGGGACGCGAGCCCGCGCGAGCGCCGTGCACGGCGCGAAGCGCTGCGAGGCCTCGTGCGCGCACTACCCGACGCGCGTCCCGGCGAGCGCCTCGCGATCCTGCGCGAAGCGGCGCGCCTGCCCTTCGCGGAGCGCCGAGTGCTCCGCGAGCGACTCCGGCGACTCGACGAGCTCGCGCCTGCCGAGCGGGCGGCGCTCGTGACGGAGCTCGAGGGGCTGCGCGAACGGGCAGGCGAGGATGTCGAACGCTTCGAGCGCAATCTCGACCGCTGGGAGAAGCTGTCGGAGGCGGACCGCGAGCGCTACCGCGCCCAGATGCAGCGGCTGCGCGAGATGTCGGTGGAGGAGCGGAGACGCTTGCTCGAGGAGTGGGAGCGCTCGGACAAGGGGCGCGCTCCTGCGGCGGAAGCTGGCCCGCCTCTCGCGCTGCCATCCGGCGCGAGCGAAGACTGACGCGCGCCGCGTTGGAAATCAGCTGGGCTCGCGCTCCTCGTCCGGACCCAACATCTCTGCGGGGATCACCCAGGCGTCGAACTGCTCCGCGCTCACCCGACCCGACGCCAGCGCCGCCTCGCGCAGCGTCACGCCCTCGCTGTGGGCGCGCTTCGCGATCTGCGCGGCCTCGTCGTATCCGAGCTTCGGGGCGAGGGCGGTCGCGAGCATCAGCGAACGCTCGACGTGCTCGCGGGTTTGATGGCGATCGAGCTCGAGTCCGCTGATGCAGTGGGCGTGGAAGCTGTGACTCGCGTCCGAGAGCCAGCGGATCGAGTTCAACAGGTTGAAGGCAAATAACGGCTTGCAGGCGTTCAGCTGGAGCTGGCCGCCGGCGCCCGCCAGGCTGATCGCGACGTCATTCGCGATCACCTGGGCGCACACCATCACCATCGCTTCGCACTGCGTCGGGTTCACCTTGCCCGGCATGATCGAGCTGCCCGGCTCGTTCGCCGGCAACACGAGCTCGGCGATCGCGGTGCGCGGGCCCGAACCGAGCAGGCGCACGTCGTTCGCGAGCTTCGTCAGCGTGACGGCGAGGGTTCGGAAGCTTCCGTGCAGGGCGACGAGGGCGTCGTGGGCGGCGATACCGGCGAATTTCTGGGGCGCGACGCGGAACGGGAGTCCCGTGGCGCGCGCGAGTGCTGCGACGGCGACGGTGTCGAAGCCCTTCGGCGCGTTCAGGCCCGTGCCGATTGCGGTGCCGCCGAGGGGAAGCTCGCAGACGTCGACGCAGGCGTGCTCGATCCCGGCGATCGAACGCGTGAGCTGCACCGCGAAGGCGCCCCATTCATCGCCGGCCCGCATCGGCACCGCGTCCATCAGATGCGTGCGGCCGACTTTGATCACGTCGTGAAACGCCGCCGCCTTCGCCTCGAGCGCGGCGGCGAGGGCGCGCAGGGCCGGGAGCAGCGATCGCTCGATCTCTTCGAGCGCCGCGACGTGGATCGCGGTCGGGATCACGTCGTTCGAGGATTGGCTGCGATTGACGTGGTCGTTGGGATGCACCGGGCTCTTCGATCCGAGCCGCCCGCCAAGCTGCTCGCTCGCGCGATTCGCGATCACCTCGTTGGCGTTCATGTTCGTCTGGGTGCCCGAGCCCGTCTGCCACACGACGAGCGGAAAATGATCGTCGAGACGCCCCTCGATCACTTCATCGGCGGCGGCGGCGATCGCCCGGGCGAGCGCCGCGTCGAGCGCGCCGAGGGACGCATTCGCCTCCGCCGCCGCGCGCTTCACCCGCCCGAGCGCGCGCAGGAAGGGCCGCGGGAAGCGCTCGTCGCCGATCGCGAAATAGCGCCGGCTGCGCTCGGTCTGGGCGCCCCAGTAGCGATCGGCCGGCACGGCGATCTCGCCCAGGGAGTCCGATTCGATGCGCGTCGCAGTGTTCTCGGCCATGCGGCACTCCTTCTGGTCGCTCGATCTGGTCGCTCGATGGCAGGGGATTCAGCGCGACACTACGATCCGCCCCGCGATTCGTCACGCTGCTGCGAGTCGCGGGGGGAGAGTGACGACGTGAAGGGCGGGAAAAGCGCTGAGCGAGGCGCGCCGCGCAGCTTCGATCCCGCGGCGGCGTTCCGTCTGCTCCCCGATCCGGTCGCCCAGTGGCTCGACTGGGAGGAGCAGGCGAATCTGGTTGGCTTCCGGGTCAGCACGGTGCCCGTCGAGGTCGAGCTCTCGAAGATCTCCCGCGAAGCGCTCGAGATCTACGTGCTGCCCGGGGCTCCGGACGAGATCGTGGCGCGGTTTCTGCGCGGGCCGGACGTACTGTGTGCGCGGCATCCGCTCAATCTGGATGCGAGTGTCGCGTGGCAGACGACGCCGGTCGCCGAGCGTTGGTCGGCGCGCTTCACCTCCTCGCGCACCCTCGCGATGTACGGCGCCGAGAGCGGTGCGGGTCTCTTCTCGCTCAAGCTCGCGACCGACCACGCCCATCCGGATTTCCCGCAGCCCGAGAAGACGAAGCTCCGCGCCGAGGCGATGGACGCCGTGCGCTGGGCGCATCAGCTCGAACGGATCGATGCCCTGCTCCCACCCCTCGAAGGTGTGCGCCTGATTCCCGAGATCTTGGTGGTACTCGAGCGTGGCGGCGAGACGGGCTTCATGGTGCGCGACCTGCGCTTCTTCCAGGACGGTCACTACACCTTGCCCGCGCTCTCGCTCCCCTTCGTCGGGCCGCAGATCGCGCGCCGGCTGCACGTCTCGTTTTCCGCCTTCTGGCGCCGGCATTATGCGGCGCCGGTCGGCCGCGCGAAGGCACGGTTGTTGCTCCGCTACGGGCTCTGGTTCGAGACGCCCAATCCCCAGAACCTGCTCCTGCGCTTCGCGCCGTCGCTGCGGCCGATCCCGGAGATCGTCTTCCGCGACGTCGGCGACGGCGACTGTGCGACGGATGCCCACGGCTCGACGGACCGCCCCTGGTCGCGGCTCGTCTCCGACATCCGGACGGAGACGAAGAACTCGTTCTGGGCCTTTGGGGAAGCGGGCGAGCACTCGGTCGCTGCCGCCACCCTCGACGACTGGTACGCCGCCCACGACGCCGCCTATTTCGCCGAGCTGGCTCGCGCCCTGCCGGCGATCGCGCCTTCTGACACGATTGAAGCGACGGCGGAGCGCGACCATTGGAACCGCGCCCTGCGTACGGCGGAGGGCGAAGCAGCCATCGCCGTCTTCTTCGATCGGGAAACGTCGAAGCGCTCGCTTCCGGCACTTCCCGCATATTAGGCGCGTCCGGCGCGTCAGCCGAGCAGTGGCGGCGTGCGCGGGAGGCCGCTTCGCGTGGGGAGAAGCTCCGCTGCGAGCGAGAGCAGCCGATCCTCCCGGCCCGGTCCCGCGACGAGTTGGACGCCGATCGGAAGCCCTTCTTCGGCGGTCCAAGAGAGCGGCAGCGAGATCGCGGGCTGGCCCGTCGCGTTCCAGATCTCGGTGAACGCCATGTGGGGCACCATCCGCTCGAGCAGCGTCAGGGGCTCGAGGCTGCGCGGGTCGAGGCTGTCGAGAAAAGGAGCAGGACAGCAGACC
>JANNQH010000061.1:0-2955 GCA_031400655.1 Deltaproteobacteria bacterium
GCTCGATCTGTCGCGCGCCAAGGGCGTCGAGCTCCTCAAGCGGCTCGTCGCGGTCTCCGACGTCGTCGTGACGAACATGGTGACCGGTGTGCCCGAGAAGATGGGGATCGGGTACGACGTGCTCTCGAAGATCCGTCCCGACCTCGTCATGCTCTCGTGCTCGGGATTCGGATTGACGGGACCTTATGCGAAGCGCGTGACGATGGGCGGCGCGATGGACGGCATCGCCGGCTACGGCGCGCTGCGCCACTACCCGGACCAGGCTCCCGATACCGTCAACTACAGCACGCATACGGACGTCGTCACGGGGATGACCAATGCCGTCGCGATCCTCGTCGCCCTGGTCCAGCGCGCAAAGACCGGGCAGGGCCAACAGGTCGAAGTCTCGGGCGTCGAAGCGTCGCTGCACCACGTCCCCGAGGCGCTGATGGACTACGCGATCCAGGGCCGCATCCGCACGGCGGCGGGCAACGACCATCCGCTGATGGCGCCCCACGGCGTCTATTGCTGTGCAGGGGAGGAGCGCTGGATGGCGCTCAGCGTCTATCAGGATGCGCAGTGGCGAGCGCTGTGCGGCGCGATGGGCGATCCCGCGTGGGCGCGGGACGTGCGGTTCGATACGCGGGACGGACGCCGGCGTCATCGGGTCGAGCTCGATCGGCGCCTCGCCGGCTGGACCCGCGCGCAGGAACCGATCGCCCTGATGGAGCGGCTCCAGGGGTTGGGCGTTCCCGCGGCGGCCGTCCACGACGCCGCGGACCACGCGCGCGATCCCCACTTTGCAGCACGCGGCTTCCACCAGCCGACCGAGCTCGAGGGCTACGGGACTTTTCCCCTGCCGACCTCGCCCTGGATCCTCGATGGCCAGCGATTGGGGGTCCGGCTTCCGCCCCCGCGCCTCGGCGAGCATGATGCGATGATCTATTCGAGACTGTTGGGGCTGACGGAAGGCGAGATCGAGGCGCTCCGGCGCGAGGACTATCTCGGGAGCGTTCCGCTTTCCCACGAGCTTTGAGACGCTTTCATATGAGAGGAGGGTTCCCCGTGCAGCTTCCGTTCTACTTCGACTACGCCTGTCCCTGGGCCTACATGGGGAGCTGTCGCGTCGAGGCCTACTTCGCGGATCTCGGCGTCGAGGTCGATTTCCGACCGATCCATCTCGGGACGGTGCGGGAGCCGACCGCCGGCCAGGCGCCGGCGTCCGGAGAGCGCAAGAGCGGTTGGTACGCGTCCGACCTGAAGGCCTGGTCCGAGTTGACCGGCGCCAACGTCGACCTCAGCGCGCGGGAGCTCATCACGCGCTCGACGCGCCTCGCCCTCAAGGCGGCGATGGTGGCGAAGGATGAGGGGCGGTTTCGCGAATATCACTATCCCGCCTATCGCGCGCGCTGGGCCGAAGCCCGGGACATCTCGGAGCGCGACGTCGTCCGCGGGCTGCTCGCGGCGGCGGGTCTCGATGCCGAAGCGGCCCTCGCGCGAGCGGAATCCCCCGAGCTCGAAGCACGTCTCGAGGGCGAGAGCCAGGAAGCGATTGCCCGCGGCGTCTTCGGCGTCCCCACGGTCTTCGTGGGCGACCGCATGTTCTGGGGCAACGACCGCTTCGAGCTCGCGCGCTTCTTCCTCGAGAAGGGGCGCTGAGGGCGGCTCGCTAGGCGCGGGCCAGATCTTTCCGCTTCACGACCCGGCAGCGCGGGTCGTAGGGCTTCGGCGTTCCGACCTGGCGCAGGATGATGCAGCCGCGCCGATGCCCCGCCGTATCGAGCCAGTTGGGAACGCCCGGATCGCTCTGGGCGATCACGACGCGCACCGATCCGTCGGCTCCCTTCACGGCGCTCGCATGATTGACGCTGACCGTGTGCTTACGAAAGTCGAGGGACTCGAGCCAGTGGTTGCAGAGCTGGAGATTCCAGTACTCGCAGGCCGGCGGCACGAGCTCGGCGATCATCGCCTCGTCGGGCTCGATCGCATAATACCCGCCGTAGTAGTGGGTATTCGGATCGCCCCGGGCCCCGGACGCGAGCCGCTCGGCGATCAGATCGATCCGGTTCGGCCGCGACGCGAAGTCGCGGGTCCATTCGAGGAACTGGGCGATCGCGCCTTCGACGTAGGCGCCCGCGCGAGCGAGCTGCAGCGCGTAGTGCGCCGGGTCGAGAGGGCTCGAAACGGTCCCGCCGCTCGTTCGCTCGATCTCGAACTGTGCCGACCTCTGATGCTTCCGGTCGAGCAGTAGCTCGCGAATCATGAGCTGCGACGTCTCGGGCTTCATCGGGAGCCAGTCGCCCGGCCGCTTCTCGCAGGCGAGCGTGATCTCGAAGCGGCCGTCGGCGCCGATCGCGAGATCCTTGCCGGCGAGATAGCCCGAAATCTGCAGGCCCTCCGCCGTGCCGACGCCGCCGTGATAGGTCCCGATTCCGAGATAGATCGAATCTCCGAGGCGCCCGCGCAGCCGATACTCGTAGGCGCCCGACAGGGCAGCCACCGAGTAGACGTAGTCGGGATTGTCGCCGCCGAGCTTCGGCAGGCTGTGGGTCACGACCGGGGCCGCCGGATCGCTCTCTTCGATGAAGCTTTGGAGGCCGTGCTGCGCGATGCGGCCGACATAACGGAGTCCCTCGGCGCGATCGAAGGGATCGTCGGGGGCCGCCGCCATCACGAGCTTCGCCGCGTTCTGCGTCCGGCGGCAGTACTCCGCCCACGCCTTCTCGTCCAGAACTCCGGGCACCGTACTGCTCTCGCTCATGTCATCTCCCCTCTCACGTTGGCCTCGTCGCCACGACACTATCGCGCCGCGAGGCGGTCTCGAGCCAGCGCAGCACGTGCCGACACTCGCCGGGAATCTCGAAGCCCGAGCCGGCCGTGCCCTCGAGACTCGTCACGAGCGTGATGTCGGCCCAGCTGAAATCAGGTCCCGCGATGAAGGCGTTGCTCGCGAGCTGGGCGTCGAGGAGGAGCAGC
>JANNQH010000062.1:0-2329 GCA_031400655.1 Deltaproteobacteria bacterium
CACCGTGAACGGCCGCCCCGCCCGCCGCGCTGGCTCGCCCGACAGCAACCATTCGACCAGTCCCGCCATGGCGCCGCATAGCGTCTATGCCTGCCAGGGAAGCGACGAGTGGATCGCGATCGCCTGTCGCAGCGATGCCGACTGGCAGAAGATCGCCGCGAAGATCGGTGCGAGCTGGGCTCGCGAGGGCCGCTTCGCGACGGTCGCGGGTCGCCTCGCCGCGCAGGACGAGCTCGACCTGAAGCTCGGCGATTGGACGCGCCCGCAACAGAAGTACGACCTCGCGCGCGAGCTGCAGGCCGCGGGCGTCCCCGCCGCCGCCGTCGCGAAGCCCGAGGAGCGGATCGATCAAAACGAGAACACGAGAGCCTTCGGCCTCTTTCCGACCGTGACCCATGCGAAGCTCGGAAAGGTCCGGGTCGACGGACTTCCGGTCCACCTCTCGAAGACGGATTGGAAGATCGAGCGCGGGGCTCCCTGCGTCGGCGAGCACACGGATCTCGTGTTAAGCCAGCTCCTCGGCATGTCGCCCGACGCGATCGGGAAGCTGCGTGCGGAGGGGATCGTATGAGCGGGTCGCAGACGACAGCGAAGAACGGAGAGTCGCCGCGGGCAGGCACGCCGGGGCCGGCGGCCGCGCGCGCAGAGGCTACTACGGGCGGCGCGCTTGCCGGTATTCGCGTGATCGAGCTCGCGAACGAGCGCTGTGCCTGGGCGGGCAAGCTGCTCGCCGACATGGGCGCCGACGTGATCCTCGTCGAGCCGCCCGCCGGCGATGCTGCGCGCCATTACGGCCCCTTCCTCGAAGACGAGCCCGGCACCGACCGCAGCCTCTATTGGTGGCACCACCACACCAGCAAACGCGGCATCGTGCTCGACCTCGAGAGCGAGGCCGGCCGCGCGACGCTCCGCAAGCTGCTTGCTTCCGCGGACGTCTTGCTCGAAGCCGAGAGCCCCGGCGCCCTCGCCTCGAAGCAGCTCGACCACCCCGATCTGCTCGCTGCGAACCCGCGTCTCGTCCACTGCTCGATCACGCCCTTCGGCCGTAGCGGGTCGAGAAAGGACGAGCTCGCCACGGATCTGACGATCCTCGCCGCCGGCGGCCCCGTCTGGATGAACGGCTACGACGATCACTCGATTCCGCCCATGCGAGGCCTCGGCAACCAGGGATACGCGATCGGGTGTCATTATGCGGTGATGTCGATCCTGACGGCAATCCTCTGGCGCGGCGCGTCGGGACAGGGGCAGCACATCGACGTCAGCCTCCACGCCGCTGCCAACATCACGACCGAGGCGGGCTCGTATGTCTGGCTCGTCGCGCGCGAGACCGTGCAGCGTCAGACCGGGCGCCACGCGGGCCAGGTCCCGTCGATGCCGTCGCAGACGAGATGTGCCGACGGCCGCTACGTCACGACCGGTATCCCGCCGCGGCGACCCCAGGAATACGCTCGGCTGCTCGAATGGCTCCGCTCGCTGGGTCTCGCGGAGAAGCTCCCAGAGTCCGTCTTTCTGCAGGTGGGCGCCGAGCTCCCTTCGATCGACCTCTCGAAGATCGGCCAGGACGACCAGGTCACGGCGATCTTCGGTGCAGGTCGAGAGGCGCTGATCCTGATCGCCGAGAGCGTGTCGGCCCACGAGTTCTTCGTCGGCGCCCAGAAGATCGGACTCTCCGTCGGCGCGATCGTCTCGCCCGAGGAGGCGTACGAGGACGAGCACTTCAAGGCGCGGGGCATCCAGGTCGAGGTCGAGCACCCCGAGCTCGGCCGGTGCTTCCGCTATCCCGGCGCCCCCTACGCGTTCCAGAAAGGCGCGTGGGCGATCTCGCGCCGCGCGCCGAGACTCGGGGAGCACACGGGGGAGGTCCTCCGAGAGGCAGGGCTCTAGCCCCTGCGAGCAGAGGGCAGAGCACGAGCGTCGCGACTCGTACTCGTTCGAGACCCATCGAGTATTTCCACTCAACGGACCGAGTCGTCAGCCAGCGGTCCCGCTGCTGGGGTTCGCCTTCTCCAACACCTTCATCCCCGCCCACGCCACGATCGCGATGCTCGCGACCGTCACGGCGACCGGCAGATGCGTCCCTTCGACGTTCATCCCCGGCACGTCGACGCGGCCCTCGAGCGCGAAGGAGGCGAAGCCGACCGCCGCCCACAGGCTCGCGAGCAGGGTCGAGCCGAGGATCGATCCGGTCGCGATCCGAACCATTCCGAGCAGCCACCCCATGGCGAACCAGGCGACGAAGGACGCTGCAAAACGCGCCGGGCTCGCCGCGGGAACGGGGCGCAGCATCGTCCAGAGCAGGGCCGTGAGGGTGACGCCGCGCAAGATCCCC
>JANNQH010000063.1:0-6315 GCA_031400655.1 Deltaproteobacteria bacterium
GGAGTCGTACGACTCGCGCTACCCCTACGACGCCTCGGGTGAGCCGCCCTTCAACGAGCGAACTCCGTTTCCCGAGGTCTTCGCGACGATCTGCGCACTCTCGATGGTGACGACGCGGCTGCGCTTCATGCCCAACGTCTACGTGCTCCCGATGCGCCACCCGATCGACGTGGCGAAGAACCTCAGCACGGCGGCCGTCTTCTCGAAGAACCGCGTCGTCTTCGGGATCGGGGCCGGTTGGTTGAAGGAAGAGTTCGAAGGGCTTGGCCAGTCCTTCGAAGGTCGCGGCAAGCGGATGGACGAGCAGATCCCGCTCGTCCAGAAGCTGCTCGCCGGCGACGTCGTAGAGGCCCGAGGCGAGTTCTTCAAGTTCGCCCCGATGCGCATCAATCCAATCCCGACGAAGAAGGTCCCGTTCTGGGTGGGCGGCATGAATGCGGCGGCGCTCCGGCGCGCGGCGGAGTGGGGCGACGGCTGGACGGGTGCGGGCACGAGCTTCGACGAAACCGTCGGAATCCTGACCGAGCTGCGCCGACGCCGGAAGGAATGCGGCCGTGACAAAGAACCCTTCGACTGCTTGATCCCCCTGACCGAGCAGCCGCCGCCCGACAAGATGAAGCAGCTGATCGACCTCGGCATGACGGGGACGGTCTCGTGGCCGCTTTCCTTCCAGATGGCCCCGGGCGCCACGCTGCAACTGAAGAAGGACAAGATCCGTGAGCTCGGCGAGAAGCTGATCGCGCCGGTCAACGGGAAGCGTTAGGGCTTCGACGCCGCCCAACCCCGATCATGGGGAGCCATCAGCTGGGACTCGAGCTGCATGCGGGTGTGGAGCCAACGGCCGGCGACGAGGGCGTATTCGTCGTGCTCGACGCCGACCATCCACATCGCGCGGCTCTCTTGCGTCGTGATGATCGCGAGCACGTCCCATGTTGCATGCGCTCGGTCGCCATCGACATGGATCTCGGGCTTCACGAAGAAATGCCAGGCGTACTGGAGCGTCGGCTCACGGAATCGTTCGCGGATCGCGATGCGGCCTTCGCAGCGGCCGAGCGCGCCGCCGCCCTCCCAGATGGCATCTTCGGTGAAGAGCGCCGCGAGCTGCTCGGCGACGGCATCGATTTCGGGCTGGGAGCGCGGGCCCTTGCGCGAATAGCGGGCGTCGGCGAGCGACCCGTAGCGGCTCTTCAGGGCGAGGATCTCAGCGTGCGCCTCAGCTCGGGCGAGACGCGTCTCGAGGGCGGCGATTCGCTCATACAAGGCCTGGTCCGACGTGTCACGTGACAACCGCTTTCCTCCTCGCATCGATCTACCGACCCAAGCGACTTCGCCTGGTGCTCGACCCGCAGAGGCATTCGAGTTGCTCGGCGGCCTTCCGGTCTTCGGCTAGCCTCGCGCAGCCCCATTGAGGTGCGCAACGGCCTCGCTCCAATGCCAAGGCGTCCGACACGCCCGAATGGAAAGGAAGCCCATGCCCGGCCCCCTCGACGGCATCCGCATCGTCGACCTCACGACGATGGCCTCGGGGCCGCTAGCCACCTCGATCCTCGCCGACCAGGGCGCCGACGTGATCAAAGTCGAAGCTCCAGACAGGGGCGACGCGCTGCGCACGATCGGCCCGAGCCGCGGCGGCCTCTCTGCCCTCTTCACGAGCCTGAACCGCAACAAGCGCTCAATCGCGATCGACCTCCACACGCCCCGCGGCGTCGCCCTCCTCGACCGCCTGGTCGCCCGGGCCGACGTCTTCATCCAGAACTTTCGCCCCGGCGCCGTCGACCGCATGGGCGTCGGCGCCGACCGCTACCGCGCGCTCCACCCCGAGCTCATCTACGTCTCGATCAGCGGCTTCGGCGAGCGCGGCCCGATGGTGAAACGCGGCGTCTACGACTCGCTGATGCAGGCCTACGTCGGCGTCGCGGTGCACCAGGCCGATCTCGAGACCGGCGAGCCCCAGTTCGTCCGCAGTGTCGTCTGCGACAAGGGGACTGCGATCCAGACCTCCCAGCTCGTGACGGCGGCGCTGCTCGCCCGCGCCCGCGGCGCCGGCGGCCAGCACCTCAAGATCTCGATGCTCCACGCGAGTCTCGCCTTCCTGTGGCCCGACGGCATGCAGAACTACACGCTGCTCGGCGAGGGCGTCTCGGCACCGCTGAAAAAGTCGGCGCTGCCAATGATCCGCCCGACCGCCGATGGCCACATCGCGATCAGCTACATCCAGGACCGCGAGTTCGCGGCGCTCTGCCGGGCGTTAGGCCGAGACGACCTCGCGCGGGACGAGCGCTTCGAGAAGGCAGATCCGCGTGCGCGACATGGGCGCGAGCTGCAGGGGCTGCTCGACGAGACGCTGCGAAGGTTCACGACGGCGGAGCTATTGCGGCTGCTCGCTGCAGCGGACGTGCCGCATGCGACGGTCGGGGATCCGGCGACGATTCATCTCGATCCGCAGGTCGTGGCGAACGAGCTCGTCTTCGAGATGGATCATCCGGCCGCGGGGCGGATGAGACAGCCGAAACCGCTGGGGGATTTCGAGAAGACGCCGGTGTCGGTCAGGCGCGGGGCACCGCGGCATGGGGAGCATGGGCGGGAGATTGCGCGCGAGGCGGGACTTTCGGCCACCGAGATCGAAGACCTCGTGTCCAGCCGAGTTCTACTCGCGGCCCCGCGTCCGAACGCCGTGACCTGATTGCCCTTGTGTCCACGGGGACGCCCGTGCACGAGTCGCACGAAGTCCTGCAACGCGACAGCCTCGTGAAGGCCCACCTCCCCGCTTCGATCCGGTCCCGACGGAACGTCGACCGGGTGCTGCCCGAGGTTCCGATCCGGCAGTGGGTGCTCACGCTTCCGTATCCGCTTCGATACCGCTGCGCCTGGAACGCGCGAGTACCGGTAAAGAGACCGAGCGGCATCCCGCCTCGCCAGACCATGCGATTCGGCGGCGCGAGCTCCAACACCTTCAGGGGAATGCCCGGCCCGGACGGGCTTGGGTGTACACGGTGACGCGATTTCCAAGGCCGGTCGATGGGGCGACGACGCCAGCGCGCCGCACTGCGGCAGGTAGGCTGCCTGCCGCACCCAGCGCCCGAACCCGGCGTCAGCCATACTTCCCGAAAGCAGATTGGATTTTTCTATCCTGCTTGGTGACACCGGACAAGAAAGAGCAGGTCGATTACTTGACGCATTTATTCTCACGTTTCCGTATTCGCGCCCTCGGCGTCGCGGCTCGCCTCGCGCCTGCGCCGACGCCGTTCATGCTGACGGGGCCGGGCTCGTCGGTCGAGCTCGCCCGATTGATCGCCGACCGCGGCGCTCGGTCCGTCCTCGTCGTGACCGATGGCGTGCTCGTGGAGCTCGGGGTCGTCGCCCCGGTGTTGAACGCGTTGAAGGAGGCTGGCCTCGCGGTGACGGTGTTCTCGGAGGTCGAGCCCGATCCGACCATCGGCATCATCATGGCGGGGATCGAGCAGCTCCGGGCATCGGGGGCGACAGCGGTGCTTGCGGTAGGCGGCGGCTCGCCGATCGACGCCGCGAAGGCCATGATCGCATGCTACGCGAGCGGCCGTCGTCCGCAGGACCTCAATGGCTACTTCAAGGTCCGCGCCCCCGTCTTGCCGTTCTTCGCGGTTCCGACTACCGCGGGCAGCGGCTCGGAGGTGACCGTCGCTTCCGTCGTCTCCGATCCGGGGGCCGGGCGGAAATTCACCATCATCGACAACAAGCTCGTTCCAGCGGCGATCGCGCTCGATCCGAGCCTCATGCTCGGCCTGCCGCCGCACGTGACCGCAGCCACGGGTATGGACGCGCTCACGCATGCGGTCGAGTCCCACCTCTCGACGCTCTCCACGCCGGCGACGCGAGCCCTGTCCGTGGCAGCGGCACGCGCGATCCTTCGCGACCTGCCCCGGGCTTGCGAGGACGGTCGCGACATCGCCGCCCGGCAGAGTCTTGCGGTCGCGTCCTGCATGGCTGGCCTCGCCTTCACCCGGGCGAGCGTCGGCTACGTCCACGCCATCGCCCACCAACTCGGTCCGCTCTACCACCTACCGCACGGGCACCTCAACGCGATCTTGCTCCCGTACGTGCTCGACTTCTATTTGGATGGCGCCACCTCGCAGATGGCCGAGCTCGCGCGCGCATGCGGGCTCGGGCGGGACGGCGAGGACCCCCGGTCCCTCGCGATGAGTCTCATCGCCGCGATCCGACGGCTGAACGCGTGCATCGGCATCCCGCCAACGATCGAGCAGATCGCCGACGCAGACGTCCCGCAGATCGTGCAGCGTGCGCTGGCGGAGGCGCACGGGACCTACCCGGTGCCGACGTACATGTCGGCCGCCGACTGCACGACCGTCGTGCGGCGCGCGGCTGGCCGAGCCGTGCAGAAGGAAACCTGAGCCATGCAATCGTCTGCCCTCACCCTTGCCCAGTGCCTCGAACTGCAACGCGCCGCCCACCGGGCTAATCCGTATCCCGAACTTGAGCAGCGCAAAGGCGACCTCGCGGCGCTGCACCGGTTCCTCCAGGAGAACGAGGCCGCAATCATCGCGGCTATCGACGCCGACTTCGGCGTGCGACCGGCGACCGAGACACGCCTGATCGAGCTCTTCCCGGTGCGCCAAGGCATCCGCGACACCCTCGGGCAAATCGCCAAATGGATGCGTCCACAGCGCCGATCGGTCGACCACCTGGTCTTCCCCGGCGCGAGCAACCGCGTCGTCCCCCAGCCGCTGGGCGTGGTGGGCGTGATGGTCCCCTGGAACTTCCCGATCTTTCTCTCGTTCGGTCCGCTGGTCGACATCGTGGCCGCCGGCAACCGCGCGATGGTGAAGATGTCGGATCGCTCCACCAACCTGGCGCGCCTGCTCATCGAGGTGTTTCCGCGCTACCTGCCCATCGAAAAGGTTGCGTTCTTCGAAGACCTCGGGCGCGGACCGGAGTTCTCGAAGCTTCCCTTCGACCACATGATCTTCACCGGCTCGGGCGGCGTCGGGCGCGCCGTCATGGCGTCCGCGGCGGCCAACCTCTGCCCGGTGACCCTGGAGCTGGGTGGCAAGGCCCCGGCCGTGGTGGCGCCTGATTTTCCGCTCGCCACCGCCGCCGAGCGCATCCTCTGGGCTAAGTGCATGAACGCCGGCCAGGTGTGCGTGAACGTGGACTACCTGTTCCTGCCCGAAGCCAGCATCGACGCGTTCGTGGCGCATGCCAAGCGGCTGGTTGCGGAGCGCTTTCCTGACCTGAACGGCCCGGACTACACCACGATCATCGACCAGCCCGCCTTTGATCGGCTCAATGCGACGCTTGAGGACGCCAAAGCACGCGGGGCGACCGTGATCAACCTGGCGCCGGACCAGCGGCCTGATGCCGGTCGCCGCAAGCTCGCCCCGCACATCGTGCTCGGCGTGACCGACGAGATGACGATCATGAAGGAGGAGATCTTCGGGCCGCTCTTGCCCATCAAGCCGTATCGCGAGCCCGAAGAGGTGATCGCCTATGTGAACGACCGGGACCGCCCGCTGGCGTTCTACCCGTTCACCAACGACAAGCGGCTGGCCGAGCGCTACATCACCCAGATCATCTCCGGCAGCGTCGGCGTGAATGAGGCCATCGTGCAGGCGGGGCAGCACGACCTGCCGTTCGGCGGCGTAGGCGCGAGCGGCATGGGGCACTACCATGGCCACGAGGGCTTCCTGACCTTCTCGAAGCTGCGGCCGGTCTTTCGCCAGGCGCGCTTCTCGTCGATCCAGTTGGCGATGCAGCCACCCTACGGAAAGCGTGCGAAGTTCGCCCTGGACTGGATGTTCAGGTTGCGAGGCTAACGTCCGCGCCGTCCGATGAATCCCCAATGAAAAGACCCGGGCGCGACGGATATGTCGCGCCCGGATCTGCTTAGTCAGCGCGCAGGTCAATCGGTTCTGGCTGCTTCCAGGTCGCGCATCACGGCATCGAGGTTGAACGAGGCCGGCTTCTGCCGAGGCGGGAACTTGACGAAGTTTTCCATCTGGCTGGCGACTACACCCTGCATCAGGTAGATGGCAAAGGCATTGGAAATCATCCAGTCGTAGTACGTGTTCGAGTTCTCGTCGGCCCGCTCAAAGGGGTCGCGCCGAAGATTGAAAAGCTTCGGGATTCGCAGCTTCACGAACGGCTCTATCCAGGTAGCCAGCTGCTTGGCGCGCTGCTCCATCAGCACCATTTTCCAGTCCTGCACGCGGATCGCCATGATGTCGCCGTCGTCGCTGATGTAGAAGAAGAAATTGCGTGGGCTCTCCTTCACCTCGCCCTTGAGGTAGGGCAGCATGTTGTAACCGTCGATGTGCACCT
>JANNQH010000064.1:0-16318 GCA_031400655.1 Deltaproteobacteria bacterium
TCGGGATCCTTGTTGATCGCGATGATGAAGTTCGAGGCCTTCATGCCGACCAGGTGCTGGATCGCACCCGAGATGCCGGCCGCGATGTAGAGCTTCGGGGCCACGATCTGGCCCGAGGAGCCCACCTGGTAGGGATGGGCGAGCCAGCCCGCGTCCACCACCGGTCGCGACGCGCCCATCGCACCGCCGAGCGCGTCGGCCAGCGGCTGGATGACCTCCGGGAACTTCTCGGGCGCACCGACACCGCGGCCGCCCGACACGATCACGTCGGCCTTGGTCAGATCGACGCCCGTCGAATGCGCGATCTTGATCTCGATGAACTTGGACTTGCTGCCGAGGTCGGTCGAGAGCGCTTCCGTCGCGCCCGTGCTCGAGCCCGTGTAGGCGGCCACTGCGCCCGGCTGGATCGTCGCGACGGTCTGACCGGTCGCCTGGATCTCCGCGTCGAGCTTGCCATTGAACACGCGGCGCACGAACGTGAAGTCCGATCCCGAAGCGGACGCCTTGAAGCAGTCCGACACGAAGGCGCAGTCGAGGCCCGCGGCGACGCGCGGCGCGACGTCCCAGCCCGACGGCGTGTTCGAGATCAGGACGAGCGAGGCGTTCGCGGCCTTCGCCGCGGCTTTGATCGCCTTGCCGTAGACCTCCGGGTTGAAGTTCGCGGCGGCGGCCGAGTCGACCACATACGTCTTGCCGGCGCCCTTGCTGGCGAAGGCCTTGGCGAGCTCGCCCACGCCCGAGCCGATCACGAGGCCGTTGACCTCGTGGCCCCCGCCCTCGGCGAGGCTGCGCGCGATCGCGACGAGCTCATAGGAAGCCTCGCGAATCGCGCCCTTGGAAATCTCTGCAACGACGAGGATGGTGCCCATCGTTTTCTCCTTCTTGTTCGTGCGTTCTTGCACGTGGAGAGAGCGGGCTAGAGCAGCCCGAGCTCTTTGATCTTGGTGACGAGCTGGGCGACGATTTCGGCCGTCGATCCTTTCAGGATCTCGGCAGAATCGCCCTTCTTCGGCATGTAGATCTTCTTGACGGCCGTCTTGTTGTTCGCGCCGCCGACCGTGCCCGCGAGACCGAGGTCCGCGAGGCTCTTCACGTCGACCGGCTTCTTCTTGGCCTGCATGATGCCCTTGAGCGACGCATAACGGACCTGGTTGGCACCGCTCTGGATCGCAATCAGACACGGCTTCGGCATCTCGACGACTTCGAGAGCGCCGCCCTCGAGCTCGCGCTCGGCCTTGACCGTGTCGCCGCCCAGATCCATCGCGAGCACACCCGTCGCCGACGGAATGTCGAGCAGCTCCGCCACCATTGCCGGGATCGCCGCGCCGTTGCCGTCGTCGGCCATGAAACCCGCGAAGATCATGTCCGCGTTCTCGGCCTTCGCGATTGCGGCGAGGATCTTGGCGGTGCCGAGCGAGTCGGCGCCGATCGCCGCGGGATCGTTCACGTGGACGGCTCGGTCGGCACCCATGCCGAGCGCGGTGCGCAGGGCCTGGGTGACGCGATCGGGACCGATCGAGACGACGACGACTTCTGCGCCGGCCTTGTCTTTCAACCGGAGGGCTTCCTCGACGGCGTAGGTGTCGTAGCTGTTGATCTCGAACTTGATGTTGTCGTCCTGGATCCAGGAGCCATCGGCCTTCACGTCGAGACGTGCGTCCTGATGGGGGACCTGCTTCAGGCACACCATGACCTTCATGGGGGGCGGCCTCCGATAGAAATGAAACGGTTAATCGCATGAAATCCGGCGCGGACGGCCGGGTTTTCGAACGAGCGCACTCTACAGCCGGGGGTGGACCATTTCAACGCAACGAATCGCGACGGCGCCGTGGCGGGGGTCGACCACCGGTCCGCTTGGCGAAAACGCGCGCTGCGTGGCTAGTAGCCCATGAGCTCGAGGAAGTGCTCGACGCTGGCGGCACGCAGGTACGGATTCGTGCGCTTCTGGTTGCCGAGGGCGTCGTGCCCCTCTGGGGAGTAGAGGTGGCCGGGAAACAGCGTCGTGTCGTCGGGCAGGCGGCGCAGCGCGGCCAGGCTCTCGTACATCGCTCGCGGATCGCTGCCCGGCAGATCGACGCGGCCGCAGCTGTCGAGAAAGAGCGTGTCCCCCGCGACGAGCTGTCCCGCCTGTTTATGTGAAGAGTCGCGCTCGGCGACCAGGAAACACTGGCTGCCCGGGGTATGGCCCGGGGTATGGAGGAGCCGGATCGCGACGGAGCCGAGCTCGAGCAGATCGCCGCCTTCGTGTGAGACGAGATCGCTCTGGGAGGCGCCGGTCACCTGCATCACGCCCTTCGCCTCGTGTTTGTTCACGTGGATCGGCATGGGCGATAGCTCGAGCAGGCGCGCCACGCCCTCGATCCGATGGCCGAAGATCTCGCCACCGACGTGGTCCTGGTGGTAGTGGGTCACGAGCGCGCCGACGACTTCGACTCCGTCCTTCGCGGCCTGATCGAGCAGTCCCGTCACGTCCCAGGCGGGATCGACGACGAAGGCCTGGCGCGCGCTCCGGCTGCCGATCAGGTAGGCGAAGTTCTGCATGTCGCCGACCAGCTGTTGCACGAAGTAGAGATCGTTCGCGGCACTCATGGGTCGGAATCCTTCTTCTGTCGAGTCGGCTGGAGTCAGATGGGTTCGGATGGAGGCCCGCGGTTCAGCGCAGGCGGCGTGTGATCCAATTGGCCAGCACGCCGAAGACCTCCGCCTGGATCTGTTCGTTCGTCCGCGCCGAGCGCCGCGGGACGCGGAAATTGCCGTCGGCTTCGGCGACATCGTAGAGCTCCATTGGAGCCCCCACGCGCCGAAGCGCGCTGCGCAGCGAGGCGCCGTCGCAGCGCCGGTCGCGCGTTCCCTGCACGAAGAGCATCGGCGAGGTCGAGCGGAACAGGACCTCGGGATCGGCCTGCTGTGGCTTGTCCTGAGGGTGCAGCGGAAAGCCCAATAGGAAGAGGCCGTCGGCGTGGACCGGGTCGGCTACGAGGCTGGCGGCGGCGCGGGCCCCGACGCCGATGCCGCCGAGAAAGAGCCGCGCCGGAAGCGCCGCCGGGTCGCGCCCAAGCGCATTCAGCGCGGCGCGAAAGCCCCGCTCGAGCACGAGCGAGGAGTCCGCGCTGCTGCGCATGCCGGCCTCGGCGAAGGGAAAATTGAAGCGCAGCGTGAGATAGCTGCGGGCGGTGAGCGCGCGGGTCAGCGTCGTGATCAGCGGGTCGTCGAGATCGCTGCCGCCGCCGTGGGCGAAGACGATCGCCACGCGCTCCCCCGTCGGCCACCACTCGGGCACGCCGAGCACGCCGCGGACGTGCGCGAGTCCGTGCACGGGCTCGGGCAGTTGGATCTGGATCTCCTGAAACTGGGCAGACGGCTCCATGACGGTCGCTTCTCTCGCTCTCGCGCTTCTCTCAATCTCGGAGGGCGCTGCACCGAGGCGGGCGGAAGTTAGGCGAGATCGCGCGCCGTGGCTGCCCGGCGGCCATTTCGACGCCCCGGTCCGGCCCGGAAAACCCGAGACCGGGCGCGGGGGAAGCACACGCTCATGCTGGTCCCCGGTTCCTGTGTCATGGTCTCGCCCGCGAGCACACTCGGGTGCGTCGATCGCCCGGGCGACCAGGGAACGGCGGCGCACCGGCGCTCGTCCCACCGCTGCGGGGTGGGGAAAGGGAGCCGGATTGAGGGCCAACAGCGTGCTCGTATGGGTCTGTGCACTGGCGGCCCTCGCCTGCGCCAGCGCCGGGCCTGGTAAGCGCGGGTCCGATCCGGAGCCGGAGACCCGCCTCCGGGCGCTCCAGGAGGCCGGGACCCCGCGCCGGGTCGTGCTCGTGACGCTGGCAGGCCTCGAGGCCTCTGACTTTCTATTGGCCGGAGGCTTCGCTTTACCGGCCGGAGACCCTGCCTATTCGGGGGTCGACCTCGCGGCGACGCCGGGCGATCGGGTCCGCATGCCCTTCCTGGCGGGGCTCGCGGCGGAGGGGGCATTCGGCGTCCACGCGGTGCCGCCGACTCCAGGCTCTAGCTACGCATCGCATGCGACTCTCGTGACGGGGCTCCGCCCCAACCGCCACGGCATTGTCGCCGACGAGGCTCTCGATTCGAGCGGGGATCGCGCGCTGCCCTTCTGGGACAGCCGGCTGCTCAAGGCGACGACACTCTGGGATGCGGCGCTCGGCCGTGGCGTGTTGGCCCTCGGCTGGCCCTCGACCGACGGGGCGCGCATCGAGCTGCTGGTGCCCGACGCCGAGCCCGAGGACCCGGCGCAGTCCTGGCTCGGCTTCGTGCGCCGGCGATCGACCCCGCAGCTCTCGGAAGCGCTCGAGCGGATCTCGCAGGACCAGCTCGCCGAATCGCCGCGCGGGCAGACCGGGGAGAAGCGCAGCCCGGCGAGCTGGCCGAGCGCCGGGGAGCGGGATGCGGCCTTCGTCGAGCTCGCCTGTCAGATCGCGTCTTCCGAGCGCGATCCCGCGCTCTGGCTCATCCGTTTCGTCGAGCCCGCCTCGGCACTCGCCGCCCACGGCTTCGGGAGCCCGGAGCACAGCGCTGCCCTGGCCCGCGCCGACGCGCGCCTCGAGCGTCTCGTCGACTGCCTCGAGACCTCGCAGCGCCTGATCGATACGGCGATCTTCGTGGTCGGCGACGTCAGCTACCGCTCGGTTCACACCGAGATCGCGCCCAACACGGCCCTCGTCCGGGAGAAGCTGATCGGACGCGACCCGCGCTCGAAGACGGGCGTCCGGAGCTGGCTCGCCCTATCCCGCTCCCACGGTCGTTCCGCCTATCTCTACGCGGAGGACGCGCAGAGCGCGGTCGAGGCGCGGCGTGTGCTCGACGCCGAGGCGGCGAGGAGCGGCGCCTTCGACATCGTTCCGGCGGCGGATCTCGCGAGCCAGGGCGCGGATCCACAGGCCTGGTTCGGCCTCGCGGCGCGTCCGGGCTACGGCTTCGGCAACGCATTGATGGGGCCGCTGCTGCGTCCGTCGGAGCTGCGCAGCCGGGCCGGCGGCTTCCCGTTCCGCGAAGGGTCGGAGGCCGCCGTCGGCTTCGTGGCCTGGGGTCGCGGGGTGCGCCAGCAGATCCGCGTCCCCGAGCTCTCGCTCACCGACATCGCTCCGACGATCGCTAAGCTCCTCGGGCTGCGTCTCGACGATGGGCTCGACGGGCGTCCGCTCGTCGGCATCCTGCGCGCGAGTCAACCGCTGCCGCCGCCCGGGCCGAAACGCCTTGGTGTCGGGAACGACGGAGACGTCGAGCGCACGCTGCGTGAAATGGGCGGCGGCCACGAGCTCGGGAGCGATGAATGAACGACGGGCCGATCACGATCGAGCTGAATCCCCGCGAGCGAAGGCTCTACGATCGCTTGCGGGAGCGGGTCGTGCCCGCGCGGCCGGGGGCGGTGACCGGGGTGCGGGATCTCTTGTTCTTCCTGCCCGACCTCACGGTGCTGCTCGCGCGCCTGCTGCGCGATCGCCGCGTGCCGCTCGTCCGGAAGGCCGTGGCGCTGGCCGGGATCGCCTACGTGCTCTCGCCGATCGATCTGCTGCCGGCTCTCGTGTTGGGGCCGATCGGCTTGCTCGACGATCTCTTCGTCGTGGCGGCGTGCCTGTCGCGACTCCTGAACCACGTCCACCCGGACGTCGTGCGCGGCCATTGGTCCGGGCAGGGCGATGCCCTCGAAATCATCCAGTCGACGACTTCGTGGTTCGAGCGCGAGCTGCAATTGCGGGTCGGCGATCTCGGGCGGATGCTGCGCGGCGGGCGATCGAGCTAGCGATCGCCTCACGCGGGCCCGGGCTCTCCCCTTCCGCTAATGATCCGCTAATCATCCGCTAATCGGGAGTGCTCGTGGCGAGCGCTCGCCGCGCGAGCCGCTCCCGGTCCTCCCGCGGAATCCGCCGCACGCGGCCTTCGCCGTTGACCGCCGCGTGTTCGGTCCGCCCCTCCACCAATAGCTCGCCGCGACACGTGATCACGTAGGCCATCGCGAGCGAGGCACCGTGCACCCATTCGAGCCAGGTCGTGATCTCGAGTCGGTCGTCGAAGCGCGCGGGTCTTCGGTAGTCGAGCTCGACGCGCGTCACGGCGAAATGCAGATCCGCCGCGATCCACTCCGTGTAGGCTCGGTCGTGAGTCTCGAGCCAGGCGACGCGGGCGTTCTCGCAATACCGCAGGTAGTTCGAGTGGTGGACGATGCCCATGCCATCGGTCTCGAAGAAGCCGACGCGATGGGGCACGGTCGTCGTCGTGGCGCCCTGCGGAACGCCGTCGATCAAAAGCTGTCCTTCAGGATTCGCCGCCGGCCGAGCTCGGCCGCGTCGCCGGCGCGCATGAAGGGATTGGTCGCCTTCTCGAGTCCGATCGTCGAGGGGATCGTCATCTCGGCGGGCGTCGCGGCGTGCCAGTCGTCGGCGGCCCGCGCGCGCAGCTCCCGCACGGCCTCGTAGCGCTCCTTGATCTCCGGATTCTCGGGCTCGATCGAGAGCGCGAAGCGCAGGTTGTTCTCGGTGTACTCGTGGCCGCAGTAGACCCGGTAGTCGTTGGGAAGGGCGGCGAGCTTTCCGCACAGGGCGTCGAACATCATCTGGGCGTTGCCCTCGAACATGCGTCCGCAGCCGGCGGCGAAGAGCATGTCGCCGGTGAATACGGCGCGGGCTTGGTCGAAGACGTAGGCCACGTGGCCCGTCGTATGGGACGGGATGAAGAGCACTCGTGCGGCCTGGTTTCCCACGCGGAACTCGTCGCCTTCGTCGACGCCCTTCGTCATGCCGGGCATCCGGCTCGCATCGGAAACGTGGCCGACCACCGGAACCCCATAACGCGCCGCGAGCTCGGGATTCGCCATCGAGTGGTCCGGATGGTGGTGGGTCGAGAGCACGAGCTTCACCAGCGCGCCGGTCTGTACCACGCGTTCCACGACGGGGTCGACTTCGGGGGCGTCGACGATCGCCGCATGGTTCGTCTCGTCGCAGATCGCGAGATAGGTGTAGTTGTCGGACAGCGTCGGGATGCGTTCGATGCGTAGGCCCATGCGCCCACGCTAGCAAAGCGAGGCGACCGGGCAGGCGCTCGCCGCAGTGCATCGCAGGGTTGATCCGGCCGCGGGCGATCCGATTAGATCCGATCAGAGAAGTCGCAGCTGATCGCCGTCGACCGGGCTCGCCGCCTGCGTTGGGACCGCCGCCGATGGAGCCTCGCTCGCCGGTATTTTGGGCCGTTCGCCGGCGAAGGCGGGGCAGATCTCCCGGTACTCGCACCAGCCGCAGAGCGCGGACTTGCGGGTCGGATACTCCGTCGCCAGCTGGATCTCGTCGATCCGCGCGATGGTCGTCCGGCGCAGCGACTCGAGGTCCTCGCGGGTGCGCGACGAGACCCGCGTCACATCTTTGGCGACGTAGTGCCAGACGAGGCGGAAGGGCGTGTCGAAGCCGTATTCGCTCGCGAGCCCCAGCTGGTAGAGCGCGAGCTGGCGATCTTCGTCGAGGGAGCGCTGGCTCGGCACGCGGGCGCCGGTCTTGTAGTCGTGGACCTCGATCGCCCCGTCTCGGGCGCGGCTGATCCGGTCGATGACCCCCTGCATGCGGTACGCGCCCGCCTCGTCGAGGGGAAACAGCACGCGCTTCTCGAGCCCGAGCGTCTCACCCTCGTCGAAGGGGTAGTGGCGCACGTAGTAGCCGCGCACACAGCGCTCGCCGAGGGCACGGTAGAAAGCGACCGTCGCGCCTTCGCGCACGATCCGCACGCGCTCCGCGTCGTAGGCCTCTTCCCAGAGCTTGTGATAGCGATCGACGACTTTCTCGACACCCGGGAGCATGCCCTGGCTCGCGAAGATATAGAGCCGTTCGAGCACCTCGTGGACCCGCTTGCCGACGAAGGCTTCGATCGACTCGCTCTCGCTCGCGATCTTCTGGATGTACCGGAACTCGAATTGCCGGGGGCATTTCTCGAAGCTCGAGAGGCGCGAATGGCTGAAGATCGAACCCAAACGGAACCCCCCGAAACGATCGCCGCGCAGGCCCGGTCCGAAACCGCCGCCGCAGCGACCCGCGACGAGGATAGGGGCTCGACCTGCATGTTGCCGTCGTCTTGCCGTCCTGTCGCGGCCCCGATGTCGCGCATTCGGATGTGGGGCATTCTATGGCCCACGCGATTCCAAACCGATCGGGTCATGAGCCGTGGTCCAAGCGGCCGATCCGAGGAGCGTCCCGATGGCGAGCGAACCGGTACAGCAGAAGATGCGGGTGACGGGGCCCCTGCGCGCGGCGGAGGGTCTCGCGTTCGTGTGTCCCGCGGACGTGCTCGACGAAGTGGTCGACGGGTTGGCGGGCTGCGAGGAGACGGTGCTCTCGGAGACGGTGTGCGGGGGGATCCTCGATCCGAACGAGGTCGAGGCGTGGGTCGATCGAGCGACGCGGCTGCTGCGCTTCCGGGTCGATCCGGAGGAGCTCCGCAGCGAAGTGCCGATCGTGGCCGATGGCCTGTTCCGGTTGTTGCTCCAAGTGACGCTCAGCGAGCCGTCGACGCCTGAGGCCCTGGTCCTGCGCTTCCTGCCCCGCTTGATCGAGTTGCGCCAGATGCTCTCCCTCGACGTCGAGGCAGCCTATTCCGGCGACCCTGCGGCGAAGGGCTACGACGAGATCGTGGTGGCCTATCCCTCGATCCGGGCCCTGGCAGTCCACCGCATCGCCCACGAGCTCTACGCCTATGGCGTGCCGCTCTTGCCGCGCGTGATGAGCGAGTACGCCCACGATCGGACCGGGATCGACATCCACCCCGGCGCCCAGATCGGCGAGCGCTTCTTCATCGACCACGGGACCGGGATCGTGGTCGGCGAGACGGCGGTGATCGGCCATCGCGTGCGCATCTACCAGAGCGTCACGATCGGGGCGACCTCGATCAAGAACGGTGCCGCCCTGCGCGGCAAGAAGCGCCATCCCACGATCGAGGACGACGTCACGATCTACGCCGGGGCGACGATCCTCGGCGGCGATACGGTGATCGGCGCGGGCAGCGTGATCGGCGGCAACGTCTGGCTGACCCACAGCGTGCCCCCCGGCTCGCGCGTGATGGCCGAGGCCCCGCGCCTGCTCGTCAAGGGCAGCGAGGGCCGCGCGCTGGTCGACGAGGCGATGGACGTCGATTGGAACATCTGAGGAGAGCTGCGATGAGAGGCTTTATTTGCGCTGCTTTCCTGGTGGCCGTGCTGGCTTCGAGCATCGCCATCACGGCCATCACCGCTGAGGCCGCCGATGCTGCCGAGGGCGCCGGGACTGCGGCGACGACCGATTCCGCTGCCGGCTCGAGCTGGGCCTACGATCTCGCCGGCGAGCTGATGAGCCCGTTCTGTCCCGGCCGCACCCTCGCCTCCTGCCCGAGCCCGCAGGCCGCCGAGATGATCCAGTGGATCGCGACGCAGGAAGCGGCGGGCGTGACCCGCGAAGCGGTGATCGCAATCCTGGTCGAGCGCCACGGGGAAGAAATCCTCGGGGCACCGCCCGCCCGGGGCATCACGCTCTGGGCCTACATATTTCCGGTGCTCGGGTTCGTCGCGTTCGGCGGCATCGCAGTCTTCGTCCTGCGGCGGATCGTCGCGCCCGGCGAGCGCGGGGCGGCGGCCGCGTCCATGCAGCCGGTGACGGCGACCGACGCGAACGTCCGTCCCGCCGTGTCGGGCCCTGCCTCGGATGAGCTCGCCCGCATCGTCGATGCAGAGCTCGCCGAGCGCGCCTAGCACCACCTATCGCCGACCGCTCGCGAGGAGAGCCATTTGAAGATCTACACCCGCCGGGGTGATACCGGTCAGACCGACCTGTTCGGGGGCGAGCGCGTCGCGAAGGACGCGCTGCGTGTCGCCGCCTACGGCGACGTCGACGAGCTGAATGCGTCGATCGGTGTCGCGATCGCGGCGGGGATCGACGCCCCGCTCGCGCCGGCGCTGGCGCGGATCCAGAGCGCACTCTTCGATCTCGGTGCCTCGCTCGCGACCCCAGACCCCGCCCACCGCCGCAAGGCGAACATCGCCGGGGTCGATGCGGCCGACATCGACGGACTCGAGGCGTTGATCGATCAGCTCGAGGCGGGGCTCACGCCGCTCGCGACCTTCATCCTGCCCGGCGGCACGCCCCCGGCCGCTGCCTTCCACGTTGCCCGCACCGTCTGCCGCCGCGCCGAGCGCGCCGTCGTGCGCCTGGCGGGGACGCCCGGTGAGTCGGTCGAAGCGAACGCGACGCGGTATCTGAATCGGCTTTCCGACCTGCTCTTCGTGCTCGCCCGCCACGAGAACGCCCGCAAGGGTGTGATTGACGTGCCCTGGTCACGCCGCTCGCCCTGAAGTGCTCCGCCGCTCTCGTCGGGCGCGCCGCCCGCCGCGCATCGTCAGGCCTCTCAGCCCAGGTACTGGAGCGCAGGAGCGGCCGAGCGCTCGAGCTCGCAGCGGATCAACGTCCCGATCGTGAAGCCGAAGGCGAAGGCCAGCAGGAGCGCTCGCACGACCCCGCGCAGCACGCGTGAGAGGAGAGACCGGCGCGGGGGGCTCGAAGAAGTCACGTCCGCGCGATGCTCCGCCACGGGCTCACCTCCCCCCCGATGAATACCCGGCTTCGATGCGCGCGCCGAGATCGTCGATCAGGCCCTCGATCGCTCGCTCCGGGTGGGCCGCCACGAAGTCTTCGAGGAGCTCGAGCGCCGCGAGCTGCGCCAGGCCGAAGCTGCCGTAGCGCTGGAGCAGGGCGCTCTTCACTCGTGCGAGGCGTCCGCGCGCTCTTCGGCGAGGGCCTTCACCGGAGCGCGTGAGCTTCTCGTGGTGGGCGTCGAGGGCGTCGATCAGGCTGTCGATACCGAGGCCATCGCGGGCGGATCCGCACAACACCGGCGGGACGTCGGCCGCCGCGTCGCCGCGGGCAAGATCGAGACCCGAGCGGAGCTCGGCGGCGGTGCGGGTCGCGAGCGCTTCGAGATCAGCCTTGTTGACGAAGAAGATGTCGGGCAGCTCGAGCAGACCCGCCTTCATGAACTGGATCAGGTCGCCCGCCGCGGGCTGGGCGACGAAGACGAGGGTCTCGACGAAATCGGCGACGCTGGCCTCGGATTGTCCGACGCCGACCGTCTCGATGATCACGTCGTCGAACGCCGCGACCAGCACGTCGAGGCTCGCCCCCGTGACCTCCGAGAGGCCGCCGAGCTGATCGCGGGCTGCCAGCGAGCGGAAGAAGACGCCCGTATCGCGGGCCGCCGCGCCCATCCGGAAGCGGTCGCCGAGCAGGGCGCCGCCGGTCTTTCGGCTCGAAGGGTCGACGGCGAGGATGCCGACGCTGCGGCCGCGGGCGCGCAGGGCGGTGGCGAGCGCATCGAGCAGCGTCGATTTACCGGCGCCAGGAGCCCCGGTCAGACCGATCCGGCGGCCCCGGGCATGGCCCTCGAGCGCGTCGAGCAGGGCGAGCGCGTCAGCTCGTCGGCCGGCTCGGCGGTCGTCGACCAGGTTGAGGGCCCGGGCCACGGCACCGCGATCACCTTGCCGCACCTGCTGCGCGAGCTCCTTCGGCGATTCCTGGCCGCTGCTCATGCGGCTGTGTTCGCTTCCGCGACGACGTCCACGATCTCGTTCATGATGCGGGCGAGATCGAAATCCTTCGGCGTGTAGACCCGGCGCACACCGGCCTGCTCGAGCTTGCGGGCGTCCTCCGGCGGAATGATGCCGCCCACCACGACGGGAATCCCGGCGAGCCCGGCGGCCCGCATGCGCTCGACCACGTCGACGACGAGCACGCCGTGGGAGCCCGACAGGATCGAGAGTCCGACGACGTGGACGCCCTCGTCGCGGGCAGATTGCACGATCTCCTCGGGCGTCAGGCGGATGCCGTCGTAGACGACCTCCATGCCGGCGTCGCGCGCCTTGACCGCGATCTGCTCGGCACCGTTGCTATGTCCGTCGAGGCCGGGCTTGCCGACCAACAGCTTGAGGCGGCGGCCGAGGCGCTGCGACAGCGCGTCGACGCGCTCCCGCACGCGGATGTCGGCTTCGCTCGCCGTGGCCGTGCTGCGAGCAGCGACGCCCGTCGGTGCGCGGTACTCGCCGAAGACGCGGCGCAGCACCTCGGTCCACTCGCCCGTCGTGACGCCGGCTTTCGCCGCGGCAATCGAGGGCGGCATGATGTTGATTCCCTGCTTGACCCCGTCCTCGAGCTGGCGAAGCGCGTGCTGGACCTCGCTCGAATTTCGCCGGCTGCGAAACGCGCGCAGCGATTCGATCTGGGCCCGTTCGGCGGACTCGTCGACTTTGAGGATCGAGGACGAGCCGGCCTTCACCAGCGGCGACTCGACCGTCTCCTGATAGGCGTTGACACCGACGACGGTGAGGGCGCCGGACTCGATGGCGCGGAGGCGGGCGGTGTGGCTCTCGACCAGGCGCTGCTTCATGTAGGCATTCTCGACGGCGGCGACGGCGCCGCCCATGGCAAGAATGCGCTCGAGCTCTGCGCGCGCCGCGTCCATCAGCTCGCGAGTGCGCGCCTCGACGACGTGGGAGCCATCGAAGAGATCGCCGTATTCGAGCAGATCCGTCTCGTAGGCCAGGATCTGCTGGGTCCGCAGTGAGAGCTGCTGATCCCAGGGCCGCGGCAGGCCGAGGGCCTCGTTCCAGGCGGGAAGCTGGAGCGAGCGCGCCCGCGCTCGCTGCGAGAGGGTCACGCCGAGGGCCTCGAGGGCGATCCGGACGATGTTGTTCTCGGGCTGTGCCTCGGTGAGGCCCAGGCTGTTGACCTGCACGCCGTAACGCAGTCGGAGCATCTTCTCGTCGCTGATGCCATAACGGGTGCGCCCGATCTCCTCCCAAAGCGCCGTCATCGCGCGGCCCTTGCACATCTCTTCGATGAACCGGATGCCCGCGTTCAGGAAGAACGAAATGCGCCCGAAGACCTTCGCGAGATCGGATTCGTTCAGCTGGCCCGAAGTGCGCAGGTGGTCGAGCAGCGAGATCGCGTTCGCCATCGAGAAGGCGATCTCCTGCACCGGCGTCGCCCCCGCCTCCTGCAGGTGGTAGGAGCAGACGTTGATCGGATTCCAGCTCGGCACCTGCGCGACGGTGTAGGAGACGATCTCGCTCGTGAGGCGCATCGAGGCCTCCGGGGGGAAGACGAAGGTCCCGCGCGAGAGGTATTCCTTGATGATGTCGTTCTGGGTCGTGCCGCGGAGCTTGCGCGGGTCGCCGCCCTGGCGCTCGGCGGTCGCGATGTAGAGGGCCAGCAGCCAGGCCGCCGTCGCGTTGATCGTCATCGACGTGTTCATCTGCTCGAGCGGGATCTGCTCGAAGAGCAGGCTCAGGTCGTCGATGTGGCAGACCGGAACCCCGACCTTGCCCACCTCGCCGCGGGCGAGCGGGTGGTCCGAGTCGTAGCCGGTCTGGGTCGGGAGATCGAAGGCGACCGACAGACCCGTCTGGCCGTTCGCGAGGTTGCTTCGGTAGAGGGCGTTGCTCGCCCGGGCCGAGGAGTGGCCCGAGTAGGTGCGGAAGAGCCAGGCCGGCTCCCGCTCCGCGGGCTTCGGGGCGCTAGCGGAGACGGTCTTTGCATCGCGGCGAGGGGACACGAGAGCTCCGGCGTGCCAGGGGATCGGGGGCGGCACGCATCCAAGTGCGCGAAAAAACTATCGAAACGATCCTCGCGGAGCAATCGGAGGGCCGCGGATTCGAGACTCGGCGCGTTATGCTCGGCCGATGTCGACCCCCCGGAGCGAGTTCTTCTTCCAACTTTCGCCCGAGCGCGTGCTCGCGGCAGTGGAGGCGGGCGGCTTCATTCCGTCCGGCCACTGCTTCGCGCTCAATGCCCTCGAGAACCGGGTCTACGACGTGCGGCTCGAGAATGGCGACCACGTCGTCGCCAAGTTCTATCGGCCGGGCCGCTGGTCCCGGGAGACGATTCTCGACGAGCACCGGCTGCTCGCCGCCCTCGTTGCGGCGGAAATTCCGGTCTGCGCACCGCTGGCCTTTCCCGACGGCGACACCCTCCACACCACCTTCGACATCCATTACGCCATCTGGCGGCGCACCGGCGGCCGCTCCCCGGACGAGCTCTCCGACGACCAGGTCGCCGTCCTCGGCCGCCTGCTCGCCCGCATCCACACGATCGCCGCGGATCTCGGTGCCCCGCATCGGCGGGTGTTCGATGCGGAGACTGTGCCGCTCGAAGCCCTTTCGCTGCTGGAGCGGGGCAACTGGCTGCCGCCCGCCTGCCGGTCGCGCTACGTGCGCGCGGTGGAGTCCCTGGTCGAGACCTATCGCGATCGCAGCCGCGACATGGCGATTCAGCCGATCCACGGAGATTGCCACCGCGGCAATCTCCTGCTGGGCGGCGAGGGCTGGTTCTTCCTCGATTTCGACGACATGGTGATCGGGCCGCCGGTGCAGGACGTCTGGATGCTGCTGCCGGGGCGGGATGCGGAGGCGGATCGCCAGCGGCGACTGCTCGTCGACGCCTACCGGGCATTTCGTCCCTTTGATCCACGGGGCTTCGATCTGATCGAGCCGCTGCGCGGCTTTCGCTTCGTCTTCTACGCGGGCTGGATCGCCAAGCGCTGGGAGGATCCCGCCTTTCCCGACGCGTTCCCCCATTTCGGGACCGACGGATACTGGGAGAATGAGACGCGCGATCTCGAGGAGTTGGTGCAGCGGATCGAGAGTGGAGACGATCTGGGCTCGCCCGAAGAACGCGAAGAGCGACGCGTCGAAGACGATGAGAGCGAGCTCACGAACAAGGATTTCTTCTGGGATCTCTAGTCGCTGACCGCGGACTGGGCCGCTCTCTCGCTGAGCACCAAACGGTCGCGCAGATAGGCGTAGTCGATGGGGCGAAAACGAAGCTCGCCCGCTGCGCCGGTCCCGGCTAGATCCTCGAATAGGAAGCCCCGTCCGGGATCCATCAGCGAGGGGCCGGTCGTCGACTCGTCGTCGGGGGCCACGGCGTGGGCGAACCCCTCGCCCGTCTCTCCGCCGAACAGGCCCGCCCCTGGCTTGCCTGGCGCGACGAGTCCGAGGGCGTGGCCGGTTTCGTGGGCCATCAGCGTCCCCAACACGTCGCCTAGGACGCTGATCGCGCGCTCGATCTGCGCTCGCCGGACGGGATCGCCCTCGGCGTTCTGTTCGAGCCAGCGGGCGTCGCTGGGATCGCTGCCGAAGGGCTTTCCGCCAGCGCGGGTGTCGAAGGGCCCGAAGACCTCGCGGTAGAGCGGGGATTCGCGGTAGATCGCGAGCTCGGCCGGGAAGAGACCGGCGGGCTCCTTCCCGCTGCAATCGTTCGAGGCCCGGCGTGAATTTCTCGCGTCGAAGCGGACATGGCCGACCGAGCCGGGTGCCCCCGGATCGCGGCCACCGACACACACTCGCGTCGTGAAAGGTCGCTCGGCTGCGAGCCCGGCCGGCTCGAGCTGGAAACGCACGCTGACGGGATCTCGCTCGCGGCCCGTGCGATTCGGATCGCCCGAGGCGTCGTAGGCGCGCTCGACGCGGGCGAGGGCGCCTGCTGCGACGCGCGCTGCGGTGAGCTTTGCGAGCTCGGGGTGCTCGGGTGTCGCGAGTCCAAGGGGCTCGAGATCCCGCTCGAAATCCGCTCGGCCATCGCCGTCCCGGTCGACCTCGAAGTCGAACTGGATGATCTGGCGGGCGCCGATCGGGGGCCCGCCCTGCCAGCGGCGGATTCGCAGCCGCCGCCAGGCCTCGGCCGAGCTGCCATCGGCGAAGGTCGCGCGGGCACGGATGGCCAGGAGTCCCTCCCGGACGCCGAGGGACTCGGGGATCTCGATGGTCGCGAATCCAGCGCGGGCGACGAGCTGGTCCTGGATCTCGATCGTCATGCCCGTGCGCTCTTCGCGCAGATCGACGACGAGCTCGGGCTGGTCCTGGGCGGTCAATGCTTGGGGATCGAGCTCGATCTGGAGCGTCCAGCCATGGGGCGGCAACAGCAGATCCCGCGCCATGTTCGCCGGGACACCATCGATGCCGATCTCGATCCGGTGCACCGCGCGGGGGCCCGATCCGCGGGACGCGAAGACCAGCAACGCGAGGCCGGCGAGGGCGCCCACCGAAAGCGCCACGAAAGCGCGCGCGGGAAAGCGACGAGACGAAGCGGTGGCCATCCGACGCTGCTCCCTGTGCGATCGATCCGGGTCGTCGAAGCCGTCGCACGGAACGTCCGGCGAGGCGCGACAGGGAATAGCGAAAAAGACGTGCGATGTTTGCGGCATGTTGACCGGGCTCCACAGCGTGGTGATCGACGTCGCGGATCTCGAGGTCGGCGTTCGGGACTACGCGCGCCTGCTGGGCGTCTCACCGGCCACCGTCCCGGAT
>JANNQH010000065.1:0-19427 GCA_031400655.1 Deltaproteobacteria bacterium
CGCCGACCTGCGCCACAGTCATCCCCATCGCCACGACGGCCTGATCCACGCGCATCCACACTGGCCCGACGTCCATCACCGCCACGGACACGCGCGTTAGGAGACAGGGTTCAGACATGACGAGTTCCCACGTCTCGAAGACTGCTCCTGGCGGGCGAATCGGAATTCTCTGGCGGGGCGAGATCGAGGACACGTCGGCCAGAACCCATCCGCTCTTCGAGCCGCTCGCGAAGGAATTCTCGAAGTCAGGCATCACGGCCGTACCGGTGCTCTACTCCGACGATGCGATCGCCGAAGTGAAAGACGAGCTCCTTCGCCTCGGGGCCGTGCTCGTCTGGGTCGATCCGATTTCGAACGGGCGGAACCGAGCGAAGCTCGACGCTCTGCTGCGCGAAGTTTCGGCGCGCGGCGTGTTCGTCAGCGGGCATCCCGACGTGATCCTGAAGCTCGGCACTAAAGAGGTGCTCCATCGCACGCGCTCGCTCGGATGGGGCACGGACACGCGGCTGTACGCGAGCGCTGAGCAATTCGAGGCCGAGTTTCCGCCCGCGCTCGCCGCGGGCGGCCCCCGCGTCCTCAAGCAGAATCGCGGCAATGGCGGAATCGGCGTCTTCCGCGTAGACCTCTTCCGACCCGAGGTCGATCCGGGTCCGGATGCGCTCGTCCGCGTCCAGCACGCACAGCGCGGTAGCCCGCGTGAGGAGCTCGGCCTCGGCGATTTCATGCGGCGCTGCCACGTGTACTTCGAGGCGGAGGGTCGGCTCCTCGACCAGCCCCTCCAGACGAGGCATGCCGAGGGCATGCTGCGCTGCTATGTCGTTCGGAACCGCGTGGCGGGCTTCGGCCACCAGCTCGTGACAGCGCTGATGGATCCAGCGCCCGGCGAGTCCGCACCTCCGCTTCCGCAACCTCGCCTCTACTACGGGCCGGGGAAGCCCGAGTTCCAGCCGCTCAAAGCCCTGCTCGAATCCGCATGGGTGCCCCAGATGCAGGCGCTGCTCGAGATCGACGCGGCATCGCTACCCATGCTCTGGGACGCCGATTTCCTACTCGGACCCAAGAACTCATCCGGCGAAGACACCTACGTCCTCTGCGAGATCAACTCGAGCTCGGTCTACCCGTTCCCCGACGAGGCGCTCATGCCGCTCGTGCGCGCCGCCGCCGCGCGAATCAGGCAGACGCGGCCTAGCGCGGCCAGTCGATCGAGGTGAGTTCGATGGAAAGATCAGGCGTCGGCGCGTACGAGCACGTAGCTATTTGGTCGCAGGGAGACGAGTTCCCTCTCCAGAGCGGGAAGCAATGGCCTGAGCATGTGAACTTCATTGGACGGTGCGTCAAGCACGATGAGCGCGATTGGGAGGGCCGCAAGGTTCTGCTTGAAAGGCGTGTTTTTGTCGACCGTGATGAACGCCCCGAACGAGGAACCGGCAAGGGCAAGTGCCTTCAACGCGGCATCGTCGAGCGCGACGCCAGTTTTGCGAAGGCGCCGGTGTACTCCGAATTGTCCATCGAGACTGGGAAGTCGAGCGGCGAGTTGAGCTTGACTTCGAAGCCGCCCGGATGCGTGACCGATTCCCCCATCGCGTAGCGCGTCACGGCGTCCGACCCGAGTTCCGTCGTGCCAAAGACATTGGCGTCCACGGACCCGATCGTATGAATGTGCAGATCGCCGTAATAGGCGTTCCGATCAGCGATGTAATAAGCGGCCTGATCGATGCTCTGATCGGCGGTGGTCGAGCGTCGATCAATCGCAAGTGAACTGAGCCGTACACCGGGGCCACCAACAGGGGGAGTATTGTAAAGTCGCCTGAACTCCGAGCTGCGAATGGGCTCAGCTGCCCTATGCTCCTCTCTCGCGCCGATCGTCGATCGCGCCGTAGACCAATGGAGACAACATGACCACCCTCATCGTGCTCGCCGTCATCGTCATCGTCCTGGTGATGATCGTCGTTGGGATCTTCAACCGGCTCGTGGCGCTGAAGAACCGCTACGAAAACGGTTTTGCGCAGATAGAGGTGCAGCTGAAGCGCCGCTACGACCTGATCCCGAATCTGGTCGAAACCGTCAAGGGCTACATGGCCCACGAGCGCGAAACCCTCGAAGCCGTCATCCAGGCCCGCAATCAGGCCTCCTCAGGCTTGGCCAACGCCGCGAGTGACCCGGGCAACGCCGACGCGATGAAAAAACTCGGGGCGGCCGAAGGCGTGCTCGGCGGTGCGGTGGGACGATTGCTCGCCTTGTCCGAGGCTTATCCAGATCTCAAAGCGAGCCAGAACATGCAGCAGTTGACCGAGGAATTGACCTCCACTGAGAACAAGGTTTCGTTCGCTCGCCAGGCCTTCAACGACGCAGTGACCGCTTACAACACCTACCGCCAGAGCTTTCCGGCGGTCGTCTTCGCGGGCATGTTCGGCCATTCCAAGGACGCTTCGCTGCTCGAGTTCGACAGCCAGGCGATCGCGCAACCTCCCAAGGTCTCTTTCTCTTAGGCGGCGGCGGACGCGGCGAATGTCCACGCACTTCTTCGAGAACCAGGAGGCGGCACGCCGCCAGACGTCGCGACTGGTATTCCTGTTCGGATGCGCGGTAGTCGGCATCGTCGCGCTTCTTTATGGGCTTGCCATCGTCATCACGAATCTGCCGAAAACGGACGCCTACGGCCGTGTCCTCGCGATTCCGATCGAGTACTGGCAGCCGGAACTGCTCTTCCAGGTGGTTCTCGCGACGCTTGCTGTCGTTGCAGGTGGCAGCCTGTACAAGACTCTTCAGCTGCGAGGCGGCGGTGCAATCGTCGCCGAATCGCTCGGCGGTCAGCTCATCCCGTCGGACACGCGCGACCCCGAAGCGCGCAAGATCCTGAATGTCGTCGAAGAGATGGCAATCGCGAGCGGTCTGCCGACGCCGCCCGTCTATCTGCTCGCCGACGAGAATGGCATCAACGCCTTCGCCGCCGGCTTCACCCCGAGCGATGCAGTCATCGGCATCACCCGCGGCAGCGTCCATCTCCTGACCCGCGACGAACTGCAGGGCGTGATCGCACATGAGTTCAGCCACATCCTGAGTGGCGACATGCGGCTCAACATCCGCTTGATGGGCACGGTGCATGGCATCCTGCTGATCGGGATGATTGGCTACTTCCTGCTCCGCTCTTCGATGTTCTCCGGCGGACGGCGCGATAGTCGAGACAGGAGCGGCAGCGTGATGGTGATGGCTGGCTTTGGGCTGATGGTGATCGGCTTCGTTGGCACCTTCTTCGGCAATCTCATCAAGGCTTCAGTGAGCCGACAGCGCGAGTTTCTCGCGGACGCTTCGTCGGTGCAGTTCACGCGCAATCCGGCTGGCATCGCGGGCGCGCTGAAGAAGATCGGCGGTCTCGACGCCGGCTCGATCCTGACGAGCCCGTCCGCGCCCGAGGCGAGTCATCTCTTTTTCAGCAACGGTCTGCGCGGCGGATTGCAATCGCTCTTCGCGACCCACCCCCCGCTCGCAGACCGCATCCGACGACTCGACCCGAGTTTCGCTGGCGTCGCGTCAGCGTCGCCGGGGGTTGCACGTATCCAAGCGACCGGCGCCGCTGGATTCGCGGGTTCACGGACGCCAACGCCACTCGCTTCCCTTCCGGCGGCTCCAACGGGCTCGGCGATCCAGCAGGTCGGCGAGCCCACCGCGGCCCATCTGGAATACGCGACCCGGTTGCTCGCGGATCTGCCGAGCGCAGTCGTCGCCGCCTGCCACGAACCGCATGGCGCGCGCGCGGTTCTTTATGCACTGCTGATCAATCGCGATGGCGATGCGCGGCGACGCCAGCTCGACCAACTCGCCACCTTCGACGAAGCCGGACTCGCAGACGAGACGCGTCGGCTGTTGCGAGACATCGAGCGCCTCGACTCGTGCGTGCGGCTGCCCCTCATCGACATCGCGCTACCCGCGCTGCGCAATCTTTCGCGATCCCAGTATCTCGCCTTCGAGACCAATGTCCGTGTGCTGGTCGAAGCAGACGATCGGATCGATCTTTTCGAATGGACGCTGCAGCGGATCCTGTTCGCGCATCTGCGACCCCATTTCGAGCGCACGGCTTCCCGAGCCAGGCACAACGTGCATCTGTCAAAGCTCGCGACCGAATGCGGCGTCGTCCTCTCGGTGCTCGCGCGCTTCGGAAGCGCCGGGGATGCCGCCGTGCGGACGGCGTTCGATCACGGTGCCGCGCAGCTTCCCGGTTTGTCGCTCGCGCTGCTGCCCAAGGAACGCGCCGGACTCCCGGCTCTCGACGAAGCGCTGTCAAGGCTCGCGCGTGCGGATACACGCGTCGCGCTTCAGTTACTCCCAGCGTGTGCGGCCGCCATCACGGCGGACGGAATCGTGTCCGTGGCCCAGGGCGAGATGCTGCGCGCGATCTCAGACACCCTCGGCGCGCCGATGCCACCATTGCTACCCGGGCAGAAACTCTTCTGATTCGCGATGGTTGTCACGGGGCCGGCGCTCGCCGACGAGCGAACGAACGACTGGATCGAAGGTTTCGCCACCGCGACTCTCGTTCGCGAATTCGAGATTCGGCCCATCGAAGTCCAGGTCCATGAAGGCACGTTACGCGGCGGCGGCGAGGCGTCCAATGACGTGCAGTTGGACACTGTCGTGCGTGCCCTTCTCGAGATCGAGGGCGTAGCTGAAGTCAAGGTCTTCCTGAGAGGAGAGACTGTCGCGCTCACGGAAAGTGGCGTGTGTTCTCGGGGCGGGGCCCGACGGTCGATCGCGCGCGGCGGATCGGCGAGCTGATCCGCGAGATCAAGAAGCGCAACCCGATCGAGGTCTGTTTGTCGGCGGGTCTGATGGGTGACGAGCACGCCGCGATCCTGAGGGAAGCGGGTCTCGACCGGCTGAACCACAACCTCAACACCAGCGAGCGCCGCTAACTTCCATCATGTCACCTGGGCGGCAACGGGGCCCGTTCGGGGAATTCTAGCCTGCGCCATAACGTCAACGCGAGACCGACTCGCGCCTTCCCTCGACAATCGTATAGAGCACGGGCAAGACCAGCAGCGTTAGTGCCGTCGACGAGAGAATCCCTCCGATCACGACGGTCGCTAGTGGACGCTGGACCTCCGCCCCCGCGCCGGTCGAAATTGCCATCGGAACGAAGCCCAGCGCAGCCACGAGCGCCGTCATCAGCACGGGCCGGAGTCGCGTGAGCGCGCCCTCGCGGACGGCCGCTTCGACGTCACGTCCCTGATCTCTCAGCTCGTTCACGAACGAGATCATCACGACCCCGTTCAGGACCGCGACGCCCGATAGCGCGATGAAGCCGACGCCGGCCGAGATCGAGAGCGGAATCCCGCGCGCCACCAGCGCAAAGATCCCGCCCGTCCAGGCGAGCGGGACGCCGCTGAAGATGAGCGCCGCGTGCCGGGCGGAACCGAACGTCGCGGTCAGGATTCCGAAGATCAGCAGCAGCGCGAGAGGCACGACGATCTGGAGCCGCTGCGTCGCGGATTCGAGCTGTTCGAATTGCCCGCCCCAGGTCGTCCAATAGCCCGTCGGAACCTCGACCTCTGCTCGGATTCGCGCTTCGGCTTCATCGACGAACGAGCCGATGTCGCGGCCGCGGACGTTCGACGTGACGACGATGCGGCGCTTGCCGTTCTCGCGGCTGATCTGATTCGGCCCGGTGCCGATCACGAGCTTCGCCACGGCACCGAGCGGGACGAACGCGACCGACTGAGTCGCGGCCCGATGCGTCGACGACGGCGCCTCGGCCTCCTCCATGTGTCGTGGGAGCAGGATCGGAAGGCGCTCGAGCGCTTCGAGGTCGACGCGCAGCGCCTCGGGCAGGCGCACGACGATATCGAAGCGCCGATCGCCCTCGAAGAGCCGGCCCGCGACGCTGCCACCCACCGCCGTGCGCACGACGTCGTGCACTTCGTCCTGTGACAGCCCGTAGCGCGCGAGGGCGACGCGGTCGATCTCGACCTCGAGCATGGGGAGCCCGCTCACCTGTTCGACCTTAACGTCGGCCGAGCCTGGAACGCCTTCGAGCACCTCGGAGATGGCTTCACCCGTCTCGAGCAGGACCTCCAGGTCGTCGCCGAATACCTTGACCGCGACGTCGCTGCGGACACCCGCGATCAACTCGTTGAAGCGCATCTGGATCGGTTGCGTGAATTCGTAGTTGTTGCCGGCAACGCGGGCCACCGCGCGCTCGAGATCGGCGACCACGGCGGCCTTCGACTTGCGCGGATCATCCCACTCGGCGCGCGGCTTCATGATCACGAAGCCATCCGCCACGCTCGGCGGCATCGGATCCGTCGCGACTTCCGCCGTGCCGATCTTGGCGAAGGTCTTCTTGACCTCGGGGACGGAGCGAAGAACGCTTTCGAGCGATGCCTGCATCGAGATCGCCTGGGTCAGGCTCGTCCCGGGAATCCGCATCGCGTGCAGCGCGACGTCCCCTTCGTCGAGGCTCGGGATGAACTCGCGCCCCATGCGCGACCCGGCCAGGGCGGACGCAACCAGCAGGGCAACGGCGACTCCGATCACGAGCCCGCGACGCTTCAGCGCAGAATCGAGCGCACGGGCGTAACCTCCGCGCGCCATCCGCATGACCCAGCTGTCTCCCTCCGACACCGGTCCGCTCAGCACGATGGCGATCGCCGCGGGCACGAACGTCACCGACAACACCAGCGCCGCCAGCAGCGCGAAGATCACCGTCATCGCCATCGGGCGGAACATCTTCCCCTCGACGCCCGTGAGCGCCAGGATCGGGAGGTAGACGATCAGGATGATCAGCACGCCGAACACGCTCGGCCGGATCACCTGTCGCGTCGCGTCGGCGACGACTTCGAGCCGCTCGCGCAGCGGCAGTGCACCGCCGCGCGCGTGGCAGGCCTCGCCGAGCCGCCGGATGCAGTTTTCGACGATGATGACCGCGCCGTCGACGATCAATCCGAAATCGAGGGCGCCGAGGCTCATCAGGTTGCCGCTGATGTGGCTGCGGGCCATGCCGATGAACGTAAGCAACATGGCGAGCGGGATCACGAGCGCCGTCAGGAACGCGGCGCGCGCGTTTCCGAGCAACAGAAACAAGATCGCGATCACGAGCAGCGCGCCCTCGAGCAAATTCTTCTCGACCGTGGCAATCGTGCGATCGACGAGATCCGTTCGGTCGTAGAGGGGTGTCGCGTTCACCCCCTTCGGCAGACTTCGATTGATCTCTTCGAGCTTCGCCGCGGTAGCGCGTGAGACGTCGCGGCTGTTCTCGCCGATCAGCAGGATGACCGTCCCGAGCACGATTTCTTTGCCATTCTCGGTGGCCGCACCCGTTCGCAGCTCGCGTCCGACGGCGACTTCGGCGATATCGGCGACGCGGATCGGTACACCGCCCAGGTGACCGACCACGATGGCCCGAATATCGTCAAGACCCCCGAGCTGACCAGGGGAGCGCACGAGATACTGCTCACCGTTTCGCTCGATGTAGCCGGCGCCCGTATTCGAGCTGTTGCTCGCGATCGCGGTGCTCAGGTCTCGCAGCGAGATGCCGTGCGCAATCAAACGATCGGGGCGGGGTGTGACGTGGATTTCCTTGACGAAGCCGCCGACCGTGTTGACCTCGGTCACGCCGCGCACGTTGCGAAGCTGCGGTCGGATGACCCAGTCCTGTAGCGTGCGCAGCGCCATCGGCGACCAGGGCTCGCCGTCTTCATCGAGGGCCCCGGGCTCCGCCTCGACGGCGTACATGAAGATCTCGCCGAGCCCCGTGGCGATCGGCCCGAGCGCGGGCTCGACTCCGTCCGGGAGCCGCGACATCGCCTCGCGCACGCGCTCGTTCACGAGCTGGCGGGCGAAGTAGAGATCCGTTCCGTCCTCGAATACGACCGTGACCTGCGACAGGCCGTAGCGCGAGATCGATCGCGTGTAGTCGAGGCGCGGCAGGCCCGCGAGCGCCGTCTCGATCGGGAACGTGATCCGCTGCTCGGATTCGAGAGGCGAATAGCCGGGGGCCGCGGTGTTGATCTGGACCTGGACGTTCGTGATGTCCGGCACCGCGTCGATCGGCAGCCGTGAGAACTCGTAGGCCCCGTAGGCCGCGGCGACGAGCGTCAGCCCGATCACGAGAAAGCGACGGGAGAGAGCCAGCGAAACGATGGATTCGAGCATGGCTGTTTCCTAGTGGTCGTGGCTGGCGCCGGATTTACCGGCCTCGGCCTTGAGGATGAAGCTGCCCGATGCGGCATAGGGCGTGTCGGCGGCGAGTCCCGAGACGACCTCGACGTGGACGTCGTCGTGCGCGCCGAGCTTGATCGGCTGGGCTTCGAAGACGTTCTCGTCCGCGATGAAGACGACGTCCCTGTCGCGGATGCGCTGGATCGCCTCCTGGCGTACGACGACCGCCGCCGGCACTTCTGCGACGAGCACCTTCGCCGACACGAACTGCCCGGGTCGCCATCTTCCGTCTCCGTTCGCGAGCACGGCCCGCGCGAGCATCGTCTGCGTGACCACCGAACCGATCGGCGCCAGGTACGAAAGCGTCGACTCAGCGGGCTCCACGCCGTCCTCGCCATCGATCCAGACGCGCTGCCCGCGCGCGAGCCGAGCGAAATCGCGGCGGTAGACGTCGAGATCCACCCAGACCGTCGAGAGGTCGCCGATCGAGAAGATCGTGCGGTCCGTCGTGATGAATTCTCCCGGCGCGACATCGCGCGCGAGAACTCGTCCGGCGAGCTGCGAACGCATCTCGTAGGCGTGCAGACTCTCGTTGCTCTCGATTACGGCGAGCAGATCGCCCTTCGCGACCGTTTCGCCGAGGCGCTTGTGCACCGAGCGCACGATGCCGGGGAAGCGCGGCGACATGTGCGCGAGAGCGTCCTCGTTCGCGACGACACGTCCGCTGAGCATCCGGAATTCACGCACGGTCGAGGGTCCGGCCGTCTCGACCACGATGCCCGCAGCGCTCACCTGTTCTGGACTCAGAGCGACTCGATTTTCGTAGGTCGAGAAGCTGAAGCGATGCTCGCCGGCCGCTTCGCGCGCCAGGATCTCCACGTCGAACGAGTGGGGCTCGGAGACTTCGCGATCGCCCAGCAGATAGCCGTCGCGGGGCGTGAATCGGATCTCGTCCGTACGATTCCCGAGGCGTTTCAGCTGGACCTCGAGCGTCACGCCCGCCGGATCACGGAGCTTCCCACCCTGGTAGACGTAGGCCCTGAACTCGGGCGGCATGCCGGTCTCGAAGATCGTCAGCTCGAGTCCGAACTCGCCCGCCTCGAAGAGCCAGCCGCCGTTCGGACCCCGCTCGGAGCCCTCGTCCGCCGCGTGCTCGGGCTCGTCATGGCCCGCCTCGCTTTTCTGTTCCGAGTTGCAGCCAAGGCCGATCCACATGGCCAGACACGCCCCGCCTGCGATCCCGATGAGCCTTCGATTCGTTCGCTTCATTGCCGGACCTCCAGGGGAACACCCGTCAGACGTTCGATCTCACGCGCGCTTTGATGTGCTTCGACGAGCGAGCGCAGCTCTTGCTCGCGCGCCTCCACGCGCGCTTTCTCCGCTTCGAGCACTTCGACCTGCGCGAAGCGCCCCTCCTCGTAACCTCGCTGGAGGATCTCGAGCGTCCGCTCGATGCCCGGCAACACCCGCTCGCGCAGGACCTTGGCTTCTTCCACCGCCGCGACGAGTCCGAGCTGCGCGGCCTGGATGGCCGTCGTGACGCGGACGAGGTCGGCCTTCCGCTCTGCAGCCACCTGCGCGAAGCGCTGCTCGGCTTCGGCGATGGCGCCGGCCTTGCGATCCCAGAAGGGCAGCGGGACCGATACCCCCACCACAAGGGACATATCCCCTTTCTCGCCACCCGAAGCGGCCAGGTGGCGCGGGCCGCCATTCAGCTCGATGTTGGGCGTGCGGCTGCTGCGGGCCAGCTTCCGCATGGCCTCGCGGCGCGCGACCTCGGCCTGCCAGCGCGCCACGTTCGGACTCGATTCGATCCGACGGGTCAGGTCGTCCGCGCTCGGCGGCTCCGGAACCTTCATCAGGTCGCCCTGCGCGCGTGTAAAAAGCGGCGTGCCAGCCCAGAGCGCCGCGAGCGCCTGGCGCGCAGCCTTGAGCTCGTGCTGGGTGTGTTCGCGGAGCGTGCTCGTGATATCGGCCGCGACACGCGCGCGAAGCTCTTCCGCAGGTGACGCCATGCCGGCCCGAATCCGCCGCGTCGCCACGCTTTCGACTTCGCGGGCAATCGTGAGCGCATCGTCCGCGAGACTCAAGCGCTGCTGCGCGGCCAGCACCGCGACGAAGGCGTCGCTCACGCGCGAGAAGAGCTCGATGCGCTGAATCTCGTAATCCCACGCCGCCACGTCGACATCGGCGCGAGCGAGCGAGACCCGAGCCGCGCGCTTTCCGCCGAGCTCCACCACTTGACTCAAGAGCAGCGTGGTCTGCGCGTCGCCCACACCCTGACGGTCGCCCGTCCCTCCGATGTCCTCGACGCCGAGGGACAGCGTCGGATTCGGGCGGACTCCCGCCTGCAGCAGCGCGGCCTCCCGCGCGCGCTGTTCGTAGGAATCGACCGCGAGCTCGGGACTCCGCAGCAAGGCGAGGGCGAGCGCGTCGGCCAGCACGATCTCACCCGTCGGCTCGGCGAGCTCGGGCTCGACGGTCGCCACCGGCGTGGATGGCGCCTCGAAGCTCTCGAGATCCGCGGCGAGCGGATAACGGTCGGGGGGGTCTGCGCGAACCTCTTCTACAAGGACGGCAAGAATGGCCAGCGAGACCAGCGCGGCGCACGGGAATACCGCGCACCGAAGCAGTGCGAATGGACGCATGACGAGGGAGACCTCAGCGGAGATGGGATGAGTCGACGGACTACGACTTGATCTGCGCGAGCCCGTTGGGCAGCGCAGCGCGCAATCAGGGCCGACTCAAATCCGCAGGACCACCGAACGCCGCGAGAACGAATGGACCGCGCGCTGGAACGGGGGCGGAGGCGGGCTGGCGACGGCGCGCAGCACCTGCACGGAAGGAATCGTCGCGAGCGTCGCCGTGGCATCCGGCGTCTCGACGCGGCGGGTGACCGGGGCGTCGTCGCGGGTCATGTGAACGACGTGATCTTCGCTCTGGTCGCCGTGGAGATGCGCTGCGACTTCATCCGAGTCCGCGTGACCGACGGGATCGTGGGAGTAGACCAGGTCGATATGGGAGCCGTCGGCGACGGCCATCAGCGCATGCGAATGGGGGTGCGACAGCCAGGCCAGCAGCGACAGTCCGGACTGGGACTGGAGGCTGGCCAACAGCTGGAGCAGCACGCAGGCGATCACGAGGGCGCCCGCCCGCCCGCGTCTCCCGTCGTTCCGTGTGATGCGTGAAGCCAAAGGGCGAACCTTTTCGATCATACGTCGCGACCGTTCGTCGACAGTTTGGTCGACGCTCATTCCACTTGAGCTGGAACGAGGCACGCGTCCGGCGAGGACCCGAAAAGCCCAGCCTACCAGCTGGACTCGATTTCGTCCGGCGGTGGAAAAAAGCACCTTGGTTCCGCTCGTCCCGTCGAGCGCCGAGCGCCGGATCGACGATCTTTGAAAAAAACCCGCTCGCAATTCCAGGGCACGGGCTAATCCTTTGCGCGCAGCCGACGCACAGGAGCAGAGCCACGATGCCCGCGAGCCTGGAAAACCCGACCCACGACGGCACCCGTTCGACGAGGCGCGCCACCTGGGTCGTTGGGATCTTCGTCCTCCTCACCCTCGCCTCCGCCCTCTACGGCGCGGGGGTGAAGCCACTCTTGAAGGCCGGCGGTCTGATCGCCCTGAACAGCGAGTCCACGGTCGCGAAGAAATGGCTCCACGAGGGCCTCGGCGTTTCGTCTCCCGACGTGGTCGCGATCTTCACGAGCGACGAGCTCTCCGCCCTCGACACCGATTACTACGACGAGATCGAGCCCGTGCTCGAGGCCCTGGCCGAGGACGAGGCGGTCGAGTCGGTAACCTCGTATTTCGACTCGGGGCTCGTCTCGATGGTCTCGGAGGACGGCTCCCAGGCGGTCGTATTCATCTCCCTGAAGGGCGACGACAGCGCCAAGAGCCGGGCGCTGCCACGACTGCGAGAGACCCTCGCGGGCTCGCCGCTCAAGGCGCAGCTCGGGGGAACGCTGCCCGCCGAAGCGTTCGCCCAGGAGACGGCCTTTCGCGATCTGGCCCGCGGCGAGCTGATCGCGGCGCCGATCATCGTGTTGCTCCTCTTTTATTTCTTTCGCGGGATCACGGCGACGCTGCTCCCCGTCGCTGTCGCGGCCTTCGCGATCCCGACGACGCTCGCCGGCCTGCGCGTGCTCACCCATTTATTCGACGTCTCCATCTTCGCGCTCAACATCGCGAGCATCATCGGCATCGGCCTCGCCGTCGACTACTCGCTGCTCGTCGTCACACGCTTCCGCGAAGAGATCAGCCACGGCCTCGGCATCGACGCCGCCCTCGCACGTACGATGAAGACCGCGGGCCATGCGATCCTGGTCTCGGGCTTCACGGTGGCGGTCAGTCTCGCGGGGCTGCTGGTGTTCCCACTTATGGTGCTCCGCTCGATCGCGATCTCGGGCATCATGGTCGTGGGCTTCGCCATGTTGGGCGCGCTGGTCCTGCTGCCCGCGCTACTCGCCTTGTTCGGGGGTCGACTCGTCTCGAAGCAGGCCCACATCGTGAGTCCGATGGCGCGACAGCTGCGCGTCTTCGCGCAGTGGGTGATGCGCTGGCCCGTGAGCCTGACGATCGTGACGACGCTCTTCCTGCTGGCGCTCGGATCACCGGCGCTGCGCATGAAGAGCGCGATGCCCGACTCGCGGATCTTTCCGCCCGGCGCCGAAGTGCGCGTCGTCGACGAGATGCTCGAAAAGAAGGACGGCGGCTTCGGCAACCAACCGCTCACGCCCATCATGGTCGCCGCCCGCTCGAACAGCGATTTCAGCGCGCCCGGCGAGATCGAGAAGCTGATCGCCTACATCAAGGCGCTGAAGACGGTCCCCGGCGTCGATCGCGTCGAGAGCCCCTTCGCGAGCGGCGTGCTCTCCCACGCCGAGGACGCACCGCGCCTGCTTGCCGATCCGTCGAGCCTGTCGAGCGAAGAGCGCGATTTCCTGAAGGACACCCTGCGCGGCGATCTCGCCCTCGTCTACGTCTACGGCGACGCCGCCTGGCGCTCGAACGAAGCAGCCGAGCTCGTCGCGCGCATTCGAGCGGTCCCGCCGCCGGACTTCGGCGTGAAAGTCGGCGGACCCACCGCCGAGAATTTCGACGGGCGGCAGGCACTCTCCGATTATCTCCCGACGGTCTTCTGCCTGATCGTCGTGACGAATATCCTGATCCTGTTCCTCGCCTTCGGCTCGGTCGTAATTCCATTCAAGGCGATCGCGATGAACATCGTGTCGGTCGCGGCCAGCTTCGGCGCTCTCGTCTGGATCTTCCAGGATGGACATCTCCGACGCCTGCTGCACTTCGAGACCCAGGGCGGGATCGAGATCACGGTCCCGGTCGTGCTGCTCGCCGTCGTGTTCGGGCTCTCGATGGACTACGAGATCTTCATGCTGAGCCGGATCAAGGAAGAGTTCGACAAGAGCGGCGACAACACCTCGAGCGTCGCGATCGGCCTCGAGCACACGAGCAGCATCATCACCCGCGCCGCCCTCCTCTTGATCGCCGTCGTCGGCGCCTTCGCGTTCGGCGAGTTCATCTTCGTGAAGGAGATCGGCGTCGGGCTCGTCGTCGCGATCTTCCTCGACGCGACGATCGTGCGCTGCGTGCTCGTGCCCTCGACGATGAAGCTGCTCGGGAGCCTCAACTGGTGGGCGCCCGCCTGGCTGAAGCGCCGCTGGAACCCGAGCTTCGGGGATCTCTGAGGCGACCGAGCGGGCGGGAGGTTACGAGCGAGATGGCGGCCAAGGCGTCCAGGACGAAATCGACCCCGCGCCCGCTCGACTTCGACTCGGCCCTCGCCTTGAAGTCGCTGCGGGCCGCCGATCCGAAGCTGCGCCGCGCGATGGACCGGATCGGCGAGTTCGCCCTCGAAGGCGAGCTGCGCGCGGCGAAGAGCGTCTATGCAGCGCTGGCCGAGGCGATCGTCTCGCAACAGCTCTCGGGCAAGGCGGCGGCGACGATCTACGGGCGCGTGTGCGCGCTGTATCCGGGGGCGCGCGGCGGACCGAAGCCCGAGCAGATCCTCGTCACGTCCGACGAAGCGCTGCGGGGGGCGGGGCTCTCGCGGGCAAAGACGCTGGCCCTGCGTGACCTCGCCGAACGGAGCCTGGCGGGAGAGATTCCGACGCTGGCGCGGGCGCGGCGACTTTCGGATGACGAGATCGTCGAGCTGCTGACGGCGGTGCGCGGGATCGGACGCTGGACGGCGGAGATGTTCCTGATCTTCCGACTCGGGCGGCCGGACGTGCTGCCAGTCGACGACTACGGGGTCCGCAAGGGCTTCGCCCTGGCCTACGGTCAAAAGGATCTCCCCAAGCCGAAGGACCTCGCGGCCTACGGGGTGCGCTGGGCGCCCTTTCGCACGGTCGCGAGCTGGTATCTCTGGCGCGTCGCGGACCGGGGCTAGGCGACGCGAGCGATCGGTCGCGGCCGAGTTGCGGCCGCGCTGCACGCTCGCTGCGCGGTTGGAGCGGGGCTGTCCATCCGCGGGTTCAAGCAGGCCCGCGCGATCGGCGATACGCCAGGCATGGCCCACACCCGAACGCCCGCTCCGATCCGGAAGTGCCGCCGCTCCTCCCATGCAGTCGCGGCCGCACTGAGCTTCGCCGTCGTCCTTGCCCTGTCGACCACGACCGGCTGCATGGTGATGGACGAGCTCGACACCGCCGCCGCCAAGATGCCGACGACGAATAAGAAGAAGGAAGAGACCGCGAAGAAGGCTGCGGGCAAGCCGGGGTCGGGGGCTGCAGGCCAGATCGCCACATCGAAGGCCGCCGTGCTCGAGGCCTCGCGGCAGTGGTGGAAGCAGGCGAAGACGATCAACGACGGGAAGACGCCCGAAGGTATCGTCAGCTGCCGACTGCCCGAGGGCTCGAAGTTCATGTCGAAGGACGATTGCGTCGTCCAGGGTGGCCAGCCCGGCAACGCATCGAGCTGACGCGACGCAGAGCTCGACCGAGCACAGGACAGCGCGCCTTTGCCCCGACCCGGCGTCGCAGTTAGAGTGCGCCCCGCGCGCCGAACCAGAGGGGCGAGCGACGAGTCGCCGGGGTCGGGTCCGATTGAGTAGTCACGTCACGACGAGATCAGGGCGGCTCGAGGGTGAATCCTTCGGCGGCGGGGTTCGTTTCCGCGGCATCCCCTTCGCACAGCCGCCGATAGGCCGATTGCGCTTTCGGGCCCCCGAGCCCCCCGAGCCCTGGACGGGGCTCCGCAACGCCCGGGAATACGGACCGTCAGCGCCCCAGATCGGGCCCGTCAATCGCATGATCCGCGGGCTGATCGGCGCGGCGGGCAGCCGCCAGAGCCAGGATTGCCTCTACCTCAACGTCTGGACACCGAAATGCGACGGCGCGCGGCGCCCCGTAATGGTCTGGATCCACGGGGGCGCGTTCATCCTGGGCGCGGGCTCGACCTCGCTCTACTCCGGCGAGCACCTCGCGACGCGCGGGGACGTGGTCGTCGTGACGATCAACTACCGCCTCGGCGCCCTCGGCTTTCTCTCCTGGAAAGGCGCTTATTCCGGGCCCGACATGCCGCCGGCCAATCTCGGGCTGCGCGACCAGCTGGCGGCACTCGCCTGGGTGCGGGACAACGTCGAGGCCTTCGGCGGCGATCCCGGGAACGTCACCGTCTTCGGCGAATCGGCGGGCGCGATGAGCATCGGGACACTGCTTGGTGTCCCGGCTGCCCGCGGCTTGTTCCACAAGGCGATCCTGCAGAGCGGCGCAGCGCATAACGTCTCGAGCCCGGACAAGGCGGCGCAGGTGGCAGCGCAGTTCTTCGAGTGCCTGGGGGTCGACGAGCCATCGCCCGAAGTGTTGGCGGAGATCCCGGTCGGGCGATTGATGGATGCCCAGGCCCGCGCCACGGTCGGGATCGGACTCGAGAACGGGATGATGGCGTGGCAGCCGTGCGTCGACGGCGATCTGATCGCCGAGACGCCGCTCGCAGCGATCGAGCGAGGCGCGGCCCGAGACATCCCGGTCCTGATCGGCACGAACCGCGACGAATACCGTCTGTTTACGTTCGTGGATCGTGACCGCGTGAACGACACGGAGCTGGCCCAGCGCGTGCGGCGGATCGCTCGCCGTGGCCAGTCCGAGGACGGAGCCCTCGCCGCGCGCATCCTCAGCACCTACGGGCCGACGACGGGCGCGCGCGATCTCGGCGCCAACGAACGCTGGGTGTCGCTGCAGAGCGATCGCATCTTCCACTATCCCGCGACGCGGCTGGCCGACGCGCAGTCCGCCCACCAGCCGCGAACCTTCGCCTATCTCTTCGAGTGGACGCTGCCCCTGATCGGGGGCGGGCTCGGCGCCTGTCACGGCCTCGACCTGCCCTTCGTGTTTGGAGCGACGCGCGGCGGGATCCTGCGCCTCGGATTCTTCGCCGACCGCACGGCCGGGCGCCTCGCGGACGTGATGCAGGACGCCTGGGTCTCCTTCGCCCGCAACGGCGAACCCGCTGCCGACAAGCTGCCCGACTGGCCCGCCTACGAAACGCACCGGCGCTACACGATGGCCCTCGGCGGATCCCGCGGCGTCATCAAGGATCCGCACGAAGCGGCCCGGGAATTCTGGGCCCCGCTGATCCCGAACGGGGAAGTGGGGAGCGGCTGACGAGCCGCGAAGCACCCGCGGCGAAGGTCAGGCGAGACGCGTGAGCTCGAGGGCGAGCTCGCGAACGCCGATCGCCTCGACCCGCTCAGCTTTCGGATAACGATCGCGACCCGAATACACGACGAACGCGCGATCGGGCTCGAGGTCCGCCATTGCGCTGTGAAAGCCGCGCGTAACGCTCGGCACTCCTCCGCGCTTGATCTCCACGATCCAGCGCTTGCCGCCGGGCAGATCGAGCACGAGATCGACTTCCGCTCCGGCGGCGGTCCGGTAGAAATGGGGATCCGTCCGGCGTGGCGCAGCCGCGAGCAGCGACTCCACGATGTGTCCCTCCCAGCTGGCGCCGGCGATCGGGTGGCCGAGCACGTCGGACTCCCGGTCCAGGCGTAGGAGCGTGTGAACGAGTCCGCTGTCGCGGACGTAGATCCTGGGCGAACGAACGAGCCGCTTGCTCACGTTGGCATGCAGGGGCTCGAGCCGGCGCACCAACAGAAGATCGACCAGGAGATCCAGATAACCGGCCACCGTCTTGCCGCTGACGGCGAGACTGCGTGCGAGCTCCGAGAGATTCAGGATCGCGCCCTGGCGGTGCGCGAGCATCGTCCAGAAGCGCCGGAGCGTTTCGGCGGGAATCCGCGGGCCGAGCTGTGGGATGTCCCGCTCGAGATACGTGGCGATGAAGCTCGCGCGCCAGGCGACGCTCGCCTCGTCATTCTCGGCGAGCAGGCTGCGCGGAAATCCTCCGCGGATCCAGAGCGCCGTCTCCTCGCCGGGCTCGACCTCCAAGACGTCGAAGGGGGCGAGTTCGAGGATCTCGATCCGCCCGGCGAGACTCTCCGTCGATTGCTTCAGCAGCTCGAGCGCGGCCGAGCCCAACAGCAGGAAATGACCGGCGGGACGTCCTGCGAGGATCCGTTCGTCGATGACTCCGCGCAGGACCTGGAACAAGCCCGGCGCGCGCTGCACTTCATCGATGATGACGAGCCGGTCTGGTCGCGAGCGCAGGTAGGACGACGCGTCTTCGAGCTTCGCTTGATCTGGGGGGCTCTCGAGATCGAGATACTCGGGCGGGACCCGGTTATTGCCTGAAGGGTCAGCCGCTGCGTCCAGCCCCCGCGCCAGGGTGGTCTTCCCGGCCTGACGCGGCCCGATCAGGACGACCGCCGGAAATCCAGCAAGTGCCTGTCTCAAGCGATTCTGGAGCCGGCGAGCTCTCATCCTCGCATATTCGTAGTATCTCTCCCGAAATACAAGGATAAAATCGGTCGTGAGCTGGAATCCCGGACCCGCGCCTACCCCCCCGCCATCGCCCCCAGCACGATCAGCAGCACCCGCCCCACCGCAACCGCGACCGGAAGCGGCGCCGGCATCAGCGCGTGGGACAGATCCGTCTGGCACGCGAAGAAGCGCACGAAGTCGCGGCGCTTGCCGTTCACCGGGTCGCGGAGCGTCCCGCGAAGCATCGGAAAGCGCGCCTCGAGAGCCGACAGAACCCCCGCGAGCGTCACGTCCCCGCGCTCCGTCCGCTCGACCGTGAGCCGGATCTCCTTGTCGACACCCGCGAGATTGCGCAGATGGTGGGGCAGCGTGAGCCGGATCTCCGCCTGACCGGTCACCGCAGCGTCTGCACTTCGACCGAGAACACAGCGGGCAGGTTCTGCACGATCGCCGTCCACGAATCGCCGGCGTCCTTCGACGCGTAGACCTGGCCTCCGGTCGTCCCGAAATAGACGCCGCACGCGTCGAGCGAGTCGACCGCCATCGCATCGCGCAGGACGTTCACATAACAGTTCTGCTGCGGGAGCCCCTTCGTGAGCGCCTCCCAGTCGTTGCCACCGGTACGGCTGCGGTACACGCGGAGCTTGCCGTCGGGCGGGAAATGCTCGGAGTCGCTCTTGATCGGCACGACGTAGATCGTCTCGGGCTCGTGGGCGTGGACGTCGATCACGAAGCCGAAATCCGAGGGCAGGTTCCCGGAGACCTCGCGCCAGGAATCGCCGCCGTCGTCGCTGCGCATCACGTCCCAGTGCTTCTGCATGAAGAGTACGTCGGGGTGCTTCGGATGGGCCGCGATGTGGTGGACGCAGTGGCCGACCTCGGCCGTGGGATCAGGGATCTGCTCGGAGTGAAGGCCTTTGTTGATCGGGCGCCAGGACGTTCCGCCGTCGTCGCTGCGGAAGCTTCCGGCGGAGGAGATCGCGACGGTGATGCGCTCGGGCTTTTGCGGGTGGAGCAGGATCGTGTGCAGACAGAGTCCGCCGGCTCCCGGCTGCCAGTGTTTGCCCGTGCCGTGCAGGCGCAGCCCCGACAGCTCCTGCCAGCTCGTGCCGCCGTCGGTCGTGCGGAAGAGCGCGGCGTCTTCGACGCCGGCGTAGACGGTATTCGGATCGCTGAGCGAGGGCTCGAGATGCCAGACGCGGGCGAACTCCCAGGGATGGGGTGTGCCGTCGTACCACTGGTGCGTGCCGGGAATCCCGTCGTACTTGAACTCGTTGCCGACGGGTGTCCAGCTCTTCCCGCCGTCGTCGGAGCGCTGGATCAGCTGTCCGAACCAGCCCGTGCTCTGCGATGCGTAGAGGCGGGCGGGATCCGCGGGCGAGCCCTTCAGGTGGTAGATCTCCCAGCCGGCGAAAAAGGGCCCCGCCAC
>JANNQH010000066.1:0-12221 GCA_031400655.1 Deltaproteobacteria bacterium
CGAGGTCGAGATGCGCACGGAGATCGGCGTCGTGTCGATCATGTGGGGCAGCGACTATCCCCATCCGGAAGGGAGCTGGCCCGCCACCGACGACTCGCGGGTCGAGGCCCTGCGCGGCGTCTCCCAGGCGGACATCGCCGCGATCCTCGGCGGCAATGCCGTCCGCTTCTACAAGCTCGACGCGGAGAAGCTCGCGCCGATCGCGGCGCGGATCGGGCCGGAGCAGAGCGCGTTCGAGTGATCAGAGGGCGCACACTGCGCCCTACCGCCGACGAGTTCGCGAGCGAGCCCGCCGAGCCCACAACCGAGGCCCGGTGCGACGTCGACCCCCGACCCGGGTTGCCACTGACTCTGCCCTGAGTAATAGTGAACATTAATCACAAATCATCGGAGACACTGTCGTGGACCGCGAAAAGCTGAATCGCCTCTTCGACTTGACGGGCCGCGTCGTCATCGTGACCGGGGGGACCCGGGGCATTGGACGATCGCTGGCCGAGGGCTTTGCCTCGGCGGGTGCCAAGGTCGTCGTGGCCAGCCGAAAGCCGGAGGCCTGCGCGGAGACCGAGAAACATCTGCGCGGGATGGGCGGCGAAGCGCTCGGTGTGCCCACGCACCTCGGCGACATCAACGCGCTCTCGACGCTCGTCGACCGCGCTGTCGAAGCCTTCGGCGGCGTCGACGTCGTCGTCAACAATGCCGCGACGGCACTGGCCCAGCCCGTCGGCGAGTACACGCCGGAGGCATGGTCCAAGTCGCTCGATGTGAACCTGCGCGGGCCCGTATTCCTCGTGCAGGCGGCGCTCCCTCACCTGCGCAAGAGCCGACACGCGTCCGTGTTGAACGTGCTTTCGGGGGCCGCCTTCCTGTTCTCCTCGCGGGTCTCTCTCTACGGCATCGGGAAAGCCGGACTCATGTCTTCGACGCGCTCGATGGCGGCCGAGCTCGCGCCGCTCGGGATCCGCGTGAACGCACTCTCGCCCGGCACGGTCAACACCGACATGGTGCGCGCGAATACCGAAGACCAGCAAGCCGAGATGACCGCGATCCAGCTGATGCCCCGCATGGCACATCCGGACGAGATGGTCGGCCCTGCCCTGATGCTGATTTCGGATGCGGGCAGCTTCATCACGGGGCACGTCGTCTTCGCGGATGGGGGCATGGTGCCACGCTGACACGCGATGCCCATCAAACGACGATACGGAGATGCGATGCCCAGCACGGCTCGACGAGAAACAGAACCGCGCAAGCGCGGGCGGCCGGCTCGCCTATCACGGGATCAGGTGGTCGACACGGTGATCGCTCTGCTCGAGCGCGAGCCCCGCGCGATGCCGACGATCGCCCGCATCGCCGCAGAAATCGGGGCCGTACCCGCCGCCCTCTACCGCCATTTCGAAAGCCAGGACGACCTCTTCGACAGCATCCTCGCGCGGATCCTCGCGTCGAGTGGATCCCCTTTCGACGCGAAAGCGCCCTGGGCGGCGCAACTCGCGACCTGGATGCAGGGGCTGCGAAGTCACCTGCTGCAGTACCCGGCCGTGATCACGCTGATCGGGCGATCCGGGCGGACGTCGCCTGCGTGGCTCGACGCTTCATCGGCCCTGGTCGAGATCCTCGGACGGGCCGGCCTCGATGGGCGCGAGCTCGCGCTCTCCTATCTCTGGGTCCTCGAGACGACGGTCGGCCTCGTCTGGCAGGAGGCGAGCATGCCGCTGGCCGAGCAGATCGCGAATGCGCGCGCTTCCCGGAAAGAGCTCAGCAATGTCACGCGGGCCCGTTTCGCACCCATCGAGACAGAGATGGCGAAGATCGACGGGGAAGCCTTCTTCGCATCCGTCATCGAACGGACTACGGCGGTGATCGCACTTCGGCGATCAACGCGACGGAGTGTCTGAGACTTCCCATTCCCCACGCCAGGGCGGCGGGATCGAAGGACTGGAGGAACGAATCGTGGACATCGAACGTGCCAAGAATCTTCGACCGGTGGCCGAGCCGCGTGTTTTCGAAGCGGCCTACACGCCCGACCAGCACCATCGCCTGCTCGACGTCGTGCGCCGCAACGGCCCCTGGAAGCTGATCATCGCCCAGCATTTCCAGTCAGCCGAGGAGCTCGTCGCCACCACGTCGGGCTCGCTGCCCGAAGGCGTCACGCCGACGCTGGATATGTTCCTCAGCCCCGTGTTCCGGGGCTTCTTCTCCTACGACAAGGTCTGCCTGTATCCCGAGATCCAGGATTGCTTCTACAACACGGCATTCGTCGATCGCGTGCGCGATTACTGGAAGGCGGCGTACGCCGAGCCGGACGGCATGCTCTTCAATATCCAGGGTCCCTGCTCGGGCGGCGGCTCGCCGCACCTCGATGCGACGCGCTTTCGCGGCCTGACCCTCGAGAACACCCCCGTCTGGCTGATGAACACGATGACAAAAAGTGGTCTCTTCAAACCCTGGCAGGCGCGCAAGGCGCAGGTCATCGCTTGGTATTACAAGGGTCGCATTGGCGGCGGCTTCACCTACTGGCCCGACGGGCCCCACGAGAAACCGAAGCAGATCCATGCGCCCATGTGGGGCCGCGCGGTCGTGGTGGAGAACGAGATGATGTTCCACACCGCCGAGGCCTGCGGCCCTTCGTCGATGCGGAAGCCGGCCGGCCTGGCCTTCCACTCGCTGATGGAGCCCGATCCGGGATCGGCGGGCGGCTGGCAAATCACGACCGATGGGAAGGTGATCCAGCGGATACCCGAACAAGAATTTCGCCTCCTCGTGCACTGGGGGGCCAACCTCTACCTCGACTTCGACGAGCTCAAGCGAGCGCTCGACCACAGCGATGACCTGAACCACGAGCGAATCTTCGACATCCTGGTCGACGACCTGCGCGCGCGGGGCGTCGCGTTCGATCCCCCTTCCAATCCCCTGACGGACCGCGATTTCATCGGCGTATTGAACGCCGAATACGGGATAGAGCGGCCCCTCGTCTTCCCGCCCGAGCCGGTCGACGACGAGAATCGGGCGGCATGATCGGCACCTCACCGAAGGAGCACGACCGGATGATCGACTCGACCGCCCTCATGGAGCTGCTCGGCCGTTGGTGGTTCGGCTACGACGAGGGGCACTTCGACGTGCTGGCCTCGCTACTGACCGAAGATGCGCATTTCACCTGCCGCACGGACACCGGCAAGACCGAGTACGAAGAGTTCGTGCGCGCAGACTGCCGAGGTAGGGACGCGGTCCTCGCCTGGCAGGAGCAGCACCGCCTCGACAGCCCCTATCCCCTGCGGCACATGGGCCAGAATCTCCACGTGACCGGACGAAAGGGCGAAGAGACCTACTTCTCCTCGTACCTCTTCGTGACCCAGATCGTCGCGGGTCAGGTCTCGAACCTCTCAACGGGCATCGTGACTGGATCCGCGCGCATGGAACGACGCACGGCGAAGATTTCGACTCTGAACGTCGTCCTCGACACCGAGTGCTCATTCGTCTTCAAGGAGAAGAAGGCGATTCGCCCGATGCACCACGACCGTCGACTCAGCGCTTGACCGTGACCTCGCCCTTCGCGTCGATGAAGTCCTGGATCGTCTGGTAGACGTACTCGCAGTCCTCCCGCGTCATCGTCGGATGGCAGGGCAGCATGATGCCGTAGGCCATGATCTGGTCCGCCGTCGCGAGACCCGCCGGCGCGATCCGGTACTCCTGGTTCTTCAGCATCGGGTGACGCGTGATGTTGCCCGAGAAGATGACCCGGCTCGTGATGCCGGCGTCCTCGAGCTGGATCTGGAATTTCGTGCGGCTGAAGCCCGTCTCGGGGCGGATCTGGAGCGGGTAGCAGAGCCAGGTCGTCTCGGTGTCGGGGATGATGGTCGGGAGGATGAACTTGTCCTCATGCTTCTTGAGGAAGTCCGTGTGCCAGCGGAAGCGCTCTTCGCGGAGCTTCCAGAGGGTGTCGATCTTGTTCATCTGTTCGACGCCGAAGGCCGCGCCGCACTCGTTGGGGATGAAGCCGTAGGCGTTCTCCTCGAAGATAAAGAGCGCGTCGTAGTCGATGCCGTCGACCTTCTCGAGGAAGCGGCCGTCGGAGCTTCCCGCCTTGGTTCCGTGCATCCACTTTTCGGAAGAGCGGCCCCAGGCCCGCAGCGAAAGCGAGCGGTCGAAGTACTTCTCGTCGTCGAAGAAGACCATGCCGCCATTGCCGAGTGCAGTGATGATGTGGAAGATCGAGAAGCTCGTGATCGAGACGTCGGCGCGGGACGCGGTATGGCGGCCGCGGAGCTTGCCGCCGAGGGTGTCGGCGCTGTCGTGGATCACGAACAGGTCGTGCTTATCGGCGATCTTGCGAACGATGTCCCAGTCGCAGATTCCGCCGACCAGGTCCGGAATCAGGATTGCACGGGTCTTCGGGCCGATCGCCGCCTCGATCTGGTCGACGCGGATCTGGTAGTCGGAGAGGCCAACGTCGACGAAGACGGGTGTGCAGTCGACGTGGTAGATCGCAGCGACGTCCGAGGAGAACGTCAGCACCGGCGTGATCACCTCGGATCCCCGCGGCAGCTGCGCGAGCCGCATCGCCACCATCAGGGCCGACGAGCCCGAGTTCACCATCACGCCGTACTTCTTGCCCATGAACTCGGCGACCCGCGCCTCGAATTCGTGGACCTTCTTGCCGGGGATCAGCCCGAGCGGATCCTGCATCTGGCCCATCACGGCGTTGATCTCGGTTTGATCGAACATGGCGCCGCCGTAGCGGACGACTCGGGGCTGGATGCGCATGGGGGGATTCCTTTCGTCGGATCGGGGTTCGGGAGACGTCACCTAACACCATTTGATTAACAGAATGCGATCACCGGAATTCGACGATGCGACAACGCGTTCGGACTGGCAAGCCGACGGAGAGACGGGGTCATGCGCGTCCCTCGAGCCCGTCCTCGGCGTCGCCGGACGCGCTCGCCCGGGTCGCCGAGCGCGCTACTCGCGCGCTGCGCGGCGAGCGAGGAAGCCGCGCGAGGTCCCGGACGAGCCGTGTCACCAGCGCCGTGAGCGCCGCTCGCTCGTCCGCCGGCCATGTCTCGAGCACACCCGTCAGCTGATCGAGGCGGTACTCGACGATGCGGTCGTAGACTTCGTGGCCGCGCGGCGTGAGGGACAGCTCGACCTGGCGCGCGTCGCCCTCGGCGCTCCGGCGCTCGACCAGGCCCTCTTCGACGAGCGGCAGGAGCTGGCGGCTCGCGGTCGCGGCGTCCATGGCGCAGGCGTCGGCCAGGCGGCCGACCGAGAGCGTCCCGTGGTCGTGCAAGCTGCGAAGCGCCGCGTAGCCGGCCCGCGTCACGACGGCGCCGACGGAAATCGCCTGCCGGAAGTTGAAGCGCCGATTGGCGCCCAGGCGGAAGAGCCCTTCGAGGGCGCGCTCGAGCTCGAAGTCGACGGTGGAGATGGGGGATTCGGATTCGGCCATTGCGGGTCGGCTCGGCAGGGTGCTAGAAGTTGTTTGTCTTAGTCATTTATATTCGGGTAGCTCACCAGCCAAGCCCGCGCCAGCGCCGGCCGACGACTTCGGAGGAATGAAATGGAATCCGCCATCCAGGAATGCGCCGGTCGCGTGGCGCTCGTGACGGGCGCCAGCCGCGGTATCGGCGCCGCCATCGCGGAACGATTGGCTTCGGCGGGTGCCCGGGTCGCCTGTGTCGCGCGCAGTCTCGACGAGCCGGGCGGCAAGGAGCCGGGGACGCTGCGGGAGACGGTCGCGCGGATCGTGGCCGCCGGGGGCAGAGCCGCGGCGATCCAGGGCGATGTCGCGAAAGCCGAATCGCGGGCGGCGATCGTCGCGCAGTGTCAGGCGGAGCTCGGAGCGATCGACATCCTCGTCAACAACGCCGCCGCCGGCCCGCATCGCGTCTTCGAGCAGCTCACGGCGAAGCATTTCGCCCTGACCTTCGGCGTCAATGTCGAGGCCGCGTTCCATCTCTCCCAGCTCGTCGTGCCCGCGATGCGCGCGCAGGGCCGCGGCTGGATCGTGAACATCTCGTCCGCCACCGCCAGGCTGCCGGTGGGCCCGCCCTTCGAGACCTATCAGGTGAACGGCGGGGCCCACCTCTACGCCGCGAGCAAGGCGGCCCTCGACCGCCTGACCGTCGGCATCGCCGCCGAGCTCTCGAATGATGGCATCGCCGTCAATACGCTGGCGCCAGTCGCCGCCGTGATCACGGCGGCCGTCCGCCTCACGGGGGCCGATAAATGGATCCAGCCCGAAATGATCGAGCCCGTCGAAGCCATGGCGGAGGCTGCCCTCGCCCTCTCCACCTGCGACGCGAAGCTCACCGGCCGGATCACGTACAGCCTCGATCTGCTGCGTGAGTTCGGGCGCGAGGTACGCACCCTCGACGGGCGCGAAGCGTGGACGCGCGAGAACGCTCAGACGCGCTGAAGGGGTTTCCTTCCCCCGCACCGGGACCAGGCAGTTCCGCCGGGAGGCAGGCTGCGCCATCGTCGAAGCATCCCGAGAAGGAGATCGCTTCGATGTCGAGTGGCAAGCTACCTCACAGGATCCGTCGATTCGTTTGCACGGCCCGCTTCCGCGGAGCGGCGGTCCTGATCCAGCGCGCGAGACTTCTGCTCTTCGTCGGCGCTGCCGGTCTCGCGCTCACCGCAGGCGAGACGCGCGCGGACGCGGCGCTCCGCCCCGTCCTCAAGAACGCGCCGAATGTCGTGATCGTGCTGCTCAACGACGTGGGCTTCGGGGCCGCAGAAACTTTCGGAGGACCGATTCCGACGCCGACCCTCGAATCGCTCGCAAAGCACGGCCTCCGCTACAACCGCTTCCACACGACCGGGATCTGCTCGCCGACGCGCGCCTCGCTGCTGACCGGCCGCAATCCCCACGCCGTCGGTGTCGGCGCCGTATTGAACTCTGCCTCGAACCACCCGGGCAAGCAGGGCATCCTGCGCGACGACGCGAAGACTCTCGCGCAGGTCCTCAGCTCCTTCGGTTATGCGACGGGCGCCTTCGGCAAATGGCACCTGACGCCCGACTGGGAGACGTCCCCCGCCGGCCCCTTCGACCGCTGGCCGACGCGCAAGGGATTCGATCATTTCTACGGCTTCCTCGGCGGCGAGACCCACCAGTTCGAACCGACGCTCTACGAGGGCACGACGCCCATCATGCGCCCGCCCGGCGACGACTATCACCTGACGGAAGACCTCGCGAAGCAGGCCTCCAGCTGGCTGAAGGAGCAGCACTCGATCCGGCCCGAGCGTCCGTTCTTCGTCTACCTCGCCACCGGTGCGACCCACGCTCCGATCCACGCGCCCGAGGCATCGATCCGGCGATTCCGCGGCCGCTTCGATCACGGCTGGGACGAGCAGCGCCGCCAGACTTTCGAGAAGCAGAAGGCGCTCGGGATCATCCCCGCCGACACGCTGCTGACGCCGCGCCCCGAAGCGCTCCCCGCCTGGGATTCCCTCTCCGAGGACGAACGCGTGGTCGCCAGCCGCTTCATGGAGGCGAATGCCGGCTTCCTCGCCCATGCGGACCTGCAGGTGGGCCAGGTCGTGCGCGCCCTCGAGGAGATCGGCGAACTCGACGACACGATCTTCGTCTACATCGTGGGCGATAATGGCGCTTCGGCCGAGGGCGGATTGCTCGGAAGCTGGAACTACTTCGCCGGGATTCAAGGGGTCCCCGAAAACACCGCGCGAAATCTCGATCGCCTCGACCAGATCGGCGGGCCGCAGTCGTATCCGCACTATCCGGCGGGCTTCGCGTGGGCGCTCAACACGCCCTTCCAGTGGGCCAAGACGATCGCGTCGCACCTCGGCGGTACCCGCAATCCGCTCGTGATCCACTGGCCGAAGGGCATGCGCGCCCGCGGCGAGCTGCGAAGTCAGTTCGGCCACGTGAACGACATCATGCCGACGATCCTCGAGGCGATCGGTCGGAGCTCGCCCGGAGTCCGCGACGAAAAGCCGGCTCAGCCCTTCGACGGGACGAGCCTCGTCTACAGCTTCGACGACGCGAGCGCGAAGAGCCGCCACGCAACCCAGTACTTCGAAGTCTTCGGCCACCGCGCGATCTACCACGACGGCTGGCTGGCCTCGGCCTTCCGCGGCCGCGCGCCCTGGCGCGTGCTCGACCCGATCACGCGGCCGCTCTCGGAAGATCGCTGGGAGCTCTACGACCTCGAGCACGATTTCAGTCAGGGCCGCGATCTCGCGGCCAAGGAGCCCGAGCGCCTGCGCGCGCTCCAGGCGCTCTTCGAAACGGAGGCGGCCCGCAATGGCGTCCTCCCGTTGGGCGATGACACGCCGGGCGCGGGCCTTCCGAAGCTGCACCAGAACCGGCGCGAATTCGTGTTCTACGAGGGTGCCGTCGGGATTCCCGAGTCCGGCGCGCCGCCGATTCCGAATCGCTCCTACGAGATCCGCGCGCAGATCGAGATCCCGCGCGAGGACGTGTCGGGCGTGATCGTGACCGAGGGCGGCGGCGTCGCGGGCTGGGCGCTCTACGTCGACGGTGAGCGGCGCCCGGCCTACACCTACAACTTCTTCGACGAGGAGCGCATGACGATCGTGGGCAAGCAGCCGCTGCCCGTCGGTGCCGCGACCCTGCGTTATGTCTTCGAATCGGACGGTGGGATCGGAAAGGGCGGAACGGGAAAGCTCTATGTAGGCGAACGCCTCGTGGGCGAGGCCCGGATCTCGCGCACCGCGTCCCGCTTCTTCTCGATCGACGAGACCTTCGACGTGGGCACCGACACCGGCTCGCCAGCGGGCGACTATCCCGCCGGATCGAGCTTCACCGGGGAAATCCGCAAAGTCGAAGTGTCGATCGACTGAGATGCCGGGCGCAGGGCGCCCTCAGAGCATGAGCGACTGGGGATCGAGGCCCAGCATCGCGCGCCCGACCTCCGCATAGCCCTTCTCGTTGGCGAAGGCGTGCTGAGAGATCGTCGAGATGTCGCGCCAGAGCCGGTCGAGGGACGATTTGCGGTAGAGAGCCGTCCCGCCGGCGGCTTCATACATGCCCGAGACCGTCGACTTCGAAGCCCGGAAGGCATGGATCCCCGCCAGGCGGAAGCTTGCGCGCTCGGCGAGAGTCGGAAGATTGCCAGCGACGACCGTGTCCCAGAGCTTGCCGGTCATGTCGACGAGATAGCTCTTCGCGGAGCCGAGCGTCGCCTCGGCCTGGGCGACGGCGCGTTGTACGAGCAGCTCGTCGCGCAGGCGGTGGCCGCCGGGCATGATCAGTTTGGTCGTCGCCAGCTCGCTGAAGACGTCGATCGACGCGCGCGCGATGCCGAGCGACGCCCCCGGCGCGTTCGCCACGATGAACCAGGGAAACGCGTAGAGGGGCGCCGGATCCTTCGCCGGCTCGAAGAACGAGAACGTGAGCTCGTCGGGGACGAACACGTCGGCGACGCGCCAATCATGACTCCCGCTGCCGGCGAGGCCAGTCGTCTGCCAGGTATCGAGGATCTCGACTTCCGAGCGGGAGAAGAAAGCCATGCGGACCTGCGGATGCCCGTTCGGCCCCGCGACCGGCCCGTTCTCGTCGCTGACGATGCAGCCGCCGACGAACCAGTCGGCATGCAGGCTCGAGCTGCCAAAGGGCCACTGGCCCGTGACGCGATAGCCGCCTGCCACGCGGGTCGCGCGGCCGCGGGGCACGAGCACGCTCGCGGTGATCGCGTCGTGATCGGCGTAGATCCGGTTCGCGACGGAACGCTCGAGATGCGCCGCGTAGAAGCCGCCGTCGGAACCGATCATCACAACCCAGCCCGCCGAGCCGTCCGCCCGGGCGACCTCTTCGACGATCTCGAGCTGGGCGATCGGATCGAGCTCGGGGCCGCCCATCGAGCGCGGCATCGTCATGCGGAAGACGCCGGCCTGCTTGAGTCCCGCGACGACTTTGTCGGTCAGGCGGCCCGCCGCTTCGATGGCCCCGGCCTCGGCCCGGATCAGCGGCCCGAGGGCTCGCGCAGCGGCGAGGATGTCCGCCCCGCTCTCCGCCGAAGGACTCCCGCCGAGCCCTCTTCCGCCCTTCACGCTCGCTACCGCCATCACCCGACTCCAATCCGCACAGGGTCGAGCGAAGGTAGCCGCGATCGATCTTGCGCCCACCCGCCGAAACCGCTGGCCAGCGAGCGGTAACCTACGCGCCGACCCCCGCCGCGAGCGGGCGGCATTCGGAGTCCCGCCATGAACACGTTTCCCGCCCTGCTCCTCGCCCTCGGCATCGGCCTCGGCACGTCCTTCGCCGGCTATTTCATCGGCTCTCGCATCGGCAATGGCTTCACCGACGCCCGCGCCCTCGAGCGGACCGTCAGCGTGAAGGGCTTGTCGGAGCGGGATGTGCCCGCCGACGTCGCGATCTGGCCGCTGCAGCTCAGCGTCGCCGACAACGACCTCACGAATCTCGTCGCCACCGTGGAAAAGCAGAAGGCGATGGTGATCGAATTCCTCACCGCCCGCGGCTTCGCCGAGACCGAGATCACCGTCGGCGCCCCCGCGATCACAGACAAGCAGGCCCAGAGCTATGGCAACGACGCGATCCGCTTCCGCTACCTCGCGCAGCAGGTGATCACGGTCTACACGAAGAAGATCGACGCGGTACGCGCCGCCAACCGCGAGCTGCTCGAGCTGGGCAAAGCCGGCGTCGTCTTCTCCCAGGAGAACTACGAGCTGAAGACCCAGTACCTCTTCCAGGGCCTGAACGAAATCAAGCCCGAGATGGTCGAGGAGGCGACGCGCAATGCGCGGGTGGTGGCCGAGAAATTCGCGGGCGACTCCGAGAGTCGGCTTGGCAAGATCAAGAGCGCTGCCCAGGGCCAGTTCACGGTCGAAGACCGCGACAGCAACAATCCCCACATCAAGCGCGTAAGAGTCGTCTCGACGATCGAGTACTACCTGGCGGATTAGGCGCGGGGTACGGAGCGGACGCGTGTGGCTACTCGATCCCCTCGACCATGCGCCCCGCGGTCTCGCCGCCGTCGACCGTGAGCTCCGCCCCCGTCACGTAGGCGCTGTCATCGCAGGCGAGAAAGAGCACCGCCTTCGCGACCTCCGCCGCCTCCCCGGCGCGGGGAATCGGAAGACTGTCCCAGAAGGCCTGCTGGTCGACGCCGGGGAACTCCTCGGGCGCGATCATCGGGGTCAGGATCGAGCCCGGGCAGATCGCGTTGACCCGGATCTTCGCCCGCCCGAACTCGAGGGCCGCCGTCTTCGTCATGCCGCGGATCGCGAACTTGCTGGCCCCGTAAGCCGAGGCGCCGGGAACGCCCTTTCGCCCGGCCACCGACGAGATGTTCACGATCGAGCCGGCGCCGCTCTGCTTCAGAAGCGCATAACAGACCTGCATCCCGAGGAAGCAGCCCACCTGATTCACCTGGATGACCGCCAGGTAGTCCGCGATCGGCATCGAATGGATGAAGCCGCCGCGAAAGATCCCCGCGTTGTTGACGAGCACATCGAGACGCCCCTCGGCCGCCTCGATTCCATCCACGACCCGGGCCCACTCAGCGGGCTTCGTGACGTCGAGATGCACGTAGCGGGCGGCCTGGCCGAGCTCTTTCGCGAGCTTCGCGCCCGCCGGATCGAGCACGTCGGCGAGCACGACGCGTGCCCCTTCGGATACGAAGAGACGCGCCTCCGCCTCGCCTTGCCCCCGTGCGCCCCCGGTGATCAGCGCGACCCGTCCCTCGAGCTTGCCCATCCCGACTGCCCTCCGGCTAATCCCGCTTGCTGAGCGGCAGCATGATGTTGGAGCCGCTGCCCACGACCTGGGGCGACACGCCATTCCACTTCTCGACCATCTTGAGCTCGACGAGCGTCGGCGCCTTCTCGAGGGCCTGGCCCTGGATTCGGATCGCCTCGGCATCTGCCGTCGCCTTGATGATCTGGGTCTCGGCGTCGGTGCGCGCCTGCTGCATCTTGAAGATCGCCTTCTCGGCCTCCTGCTGTTGCACCATCTTCGCCTCGATCGCCTGCTCGAGCTCGGCGGAGAGCGCCACGTCCTCGATCACGAGGTCCTCGAGAAAGAGCAGCGTGCCCACCTTCTCGCGGGCGGCCTCGAGGGCCGCGACCTTGATCTGCTCGCGGGTCTTCACGATGTCGGCCGCCGTCTTGAGGGCCGTCACCTCCTTCGTCGCCTCCTGGACCCGGGGCAGGATCAGCGAGTCGAAGGGATTGCCCGCGTAGTCGCGCAGCACCGAAACGACCGACGCCTCGGGAATCCGGTAGAG
>JANNQH010000067.1:0-1743 GCA_031400655.1 Deltaproteobacteria bacterium
CGCGCGCAGCCATGCCGGCACGCTGCGCACGAGCGCGAAAAGTCCGCTCCGAGGACGCTTCACGACGATGATCTGGGCCGGCATCGCGTGCAGAGTATCAGCCGACCAGTCGCTTGCGAACCGTGCGTGCCACGGAATCCCGCACGCGCACCGCGAGATCCGCGTCACGCGCCCCACCGCCGCCATGGCTCACGTCGGCCGGGCTTGCGCTCCCCTGCTCGATCGCGAGCTCCCAGGCGATCGACGTCATGACGACATCGGGAAGTCCACAGGGCACGATCGCGTCGAAGCCCGCGAGGTCGAGGTCGACATTGAGCGCGAAACCGTGCCAGCTGACCCAGCGCCGGAGCCCGATCCCGATCGATGCGATCTTGCGCTGCGGGCCGCCGGGCTTGCGGCTGCGGGCCCGGTCGATGAAGACGCCGGTGCGGCCCTCGACGCGACTGGCCGGAATCGCCCACTCTTCGAGCGCATCGATCAAGCCCGCCTCGAGGTTGCGGAGAAAGGCGTGGACGTCGCGGCGATCGGGGGCCGACAGATCGACGATGGGATAGCCGACGAGCTGGCCCGGGGCGTGATAGGTGACGTCGCCGCCGCGCCCGACCTCGAAGCACTCGATGCCGAGGGCGGAGAGCCGGGCCTCGTCGAAGAGCAGGCTTCCGGGCTTCGTGCTGCGACCGAGGGTGATGACGGGGGGATGCTCGAGGAGCAGCAGGCGATCGCCGCACAGACCCGCTGCGCGATCCCGCACCGCCGCTTCCTGCAGCGCGAGCGCCTCGCCGTACGGCACGAGCCCGAGCCACTCGACCGAAAGCGCCTCGCCCATCGCGTCTCCCGACCGTTCGAGCGGCTTAATCGATCCGGCGTAGCGGCTAGCAACGCCTAGAGCGCGAAGTCCCCCGCCTCGAGCAGCTCGCGGATCCGGTAGAGGAACCCATTGGCCGGCGCACCGTCGACCGCCCGATGATCGTAGGACAGCGAGAGATACATCATCGTGCGGATCACGATCGCGTCCTCGCCGTCGAAGCTCCGCACGACCGCGCGCTTCGCGATCTCCCCCATGCGGAGGATTCCGACCTGGGGCTGGTTGATGATCGCGAAGCCGTAGAGGTTGCCCTGGCGGCCGGGGTTCGAGATGGTGAAGGTGCCGCCCTTCAAGTCGTCGGCGGAGAGCTTTTTGTCGCGTGCGCGGGTCGCGAGCTCGTGGATCGCCTGGGCGGTGCCCGAGAGCGAGAGGCGATCGGCATTGCGGACGACCGGCACGACGAGGCCCTTCTCGGTCTCGGTCGCGACGCCGACGTGGATGTCCTGCTTCTCGATGATCGCGTCCTCGACGACCGAGGCGTTCAGCGCCGGGAAGTCGCGCAGCGCCCGCACGGTCGCGTAGACGACTAAGGGCAGGAACGTCAGCGAAATCCCCGTACTCTTCTCGAAGGCCTTCTTGTGCTGATTGCGCAGGCGGACGACGGCCGACAGGTCGACCTCGGCGACGGTCCCGACGTGGGGGCTCGTGCGCTTCGAGTAGACCATGTGGTCGGCGATGATGCGACGCATCGGCGACATCGGGATGACGCGATCGCCCGGCGCGAGCGAATAGGCGAACTGGGGCCGCTTGCCGCCGGCGCTCGCCGCCGTGGGCCTCCCCGGAGAGGACGGCGCGGCCGCGGGCGTCACGGGAGCGGCAGCCACCGGAGAAGCCATCGCGGGCGCACTCGACGCGACCGGTGTCTGGTGACGGACGAC
>JANNQH010000068.1:0-1671 GCA_031400655.1 Deltaproteobacteria bacterium
GATCTCGCCGAGCGGCAAGGTCCCGCTCCTGATCGACGATGGATTCCAGATCGGGGACTCGCTCGCGATCGCCGAGTATCTGAACGAGCGATTTCCGAAGGCGGGGCTCTGGCCGAGCGACGCGAAGGCGCGTGCGATCGCACGCAGCGTCAGCGCCGAGATGCACTCGGGATTCATGGCGCTGCGCATGAACATGGAGATGGACATCCAGGCGAACGAGCCCGGCAAAGGCCACGTCCCCGAAGCCCTTGCCGACGCCGCGCGCATCCAGGCGATCTGGCGCGATTGTCGCCAGCGCTTTGGCCAGGAGGGTCCGTTCTTGTTCGGCGCCTTCACGGCGGCGGATTGCTTCTACGCGCCGGTCGTATTCCGATTCAGGAGCTACGGGGTCGCGCTCGATGCGACTGCGAAGGCGTACTGCGACGCGCTGATCGCGGAGCCGAAGGTCGCAAAATGGGTCGAGGGGGCGAAGCGGGAGCCGCGGGTCTACCACCGTGACGCATGATCGGTCACGCCCCCGGTTGCGATGGCGCGAGAGTGACTCGTCCGTGCGCTTTCGAAGCATGGCGATCGGTGGGTTGTTGGGAGTCTCCGTGGGTCTCGGATTCGGCTGCGGATCCGAGGACCGGGTTTTCGAATCCAGCGGTCGCTATCTGCCGCCGGCGGAGTATCGCGTGATCGTCGAGACCGTCGTCGAAGCCCCGTTCGACGAGGTCTGGGATGGCCTGATCGAGCGTCTCTCCGCGAGCTCATATCGGATCTTCACATTCGACAAGGCCTCGCGCTTTCTGGTCGTTGATCTCGATCGCTCGACCGACGCGGCGCGTTCGCTGAATCGGCCGAATCGCTTCGCGGATTGCGGTCGCATGCAACGCTCTTTTATCGCAGACGGTCGTGCGACGGAATTCGACTACGGCGTCGCCGAATCGAGTCGACATCTGGAGGCGTGCGCTGAGAAGGAGGCCTTCGAAGTCCGTGACGTATCCCGCGCGCTGGATCTCTCTGCACGGGCCACTCTCTACCTGCAGCCCGAGGGTCCGAAGAGGACCCGGGTCACGGTCAACTCGCGCTACACGTTGACGATCGAGACCGGGGCAACGACGAGGCAGGTGCCGCGCGAGGCGGCCGCCCTGGAAGGGAAGCCGCGAGAGCTGGAGCCGATTCGCGAGGAAGTGCGGTTCACGACTTTCACGCGCACGGCATTCGAGGAGAGGACGGCGGGCGCGGAGGGTTCACGGGGTGCGTCATCGACTCAGGATACGACGCAGCCTCGCGCCGACGGCGATCGCTTCTGCCGCGCGACCGGCGAGCTCGAAGCTGCGCTGATCGCGCTCTCAGCGAAATCGGGCTGAATGCCTCCGGCGGGAGAGCATCGCGAGGAGTCCGGTCCCCGCGATCAAGGTTGCCAAAAGCCGTGGCTCGGGCACGGTGACCACGATCGCTGCTGAGCCGGATGCGCCACGACTGTCGCTGACCGACACCGTTATGTCATGCACACCCAGCGAGAGATTGCCGACGCTGAGGTGGTCTCCGCTCCCGAGCAGCCCATCCTGGTTGGAAGTCCAGACGACATTCGGTCCGAGATCGCCGTCCTCCGGATCCAGTGCGGTCGCGACGAGATCGAGCGTGTCCGCTGTGGTGATCTCGATGACGCCCACCGGGCTCGTCACC
>JANNQH010000069.1:0-2539 GCA_031400655.1 Deltaproteobacteria bacterium
GACTGGTTTCCGATCGTGATCCGCGTGTCGCGCAGCTCCTCGAGAACGCCATAGCTGAACGCTGCGGCGCGCGTGCCGCCCCCAGAGAACGCGAGGATCACGAACAGGTCGTCGCGTCGCTGGTTCGACGACGCGTACCTCAATAAATCCGGCTCCCAGCGCGTGAGGGGCGGATTCACCGGATAGTGCGCACACGCGACCGAGAGCGAGGCAAGCAGCGCGAGGAATAGCGAAGCGCGCCGAGTCACCGTCCGTCCTGAAGAGGGGCCCCCGCCGGCTGCGCTGCCATTCCGGGCCTGGCCCGGAACCAGGTCACGTAGAGGGTCGGCAGGAACACCAACGTGAGCAGCGTCGCCACCAGCAATCCGCCCATCATGGCGATCGCCATCGGTCCCCAGAACACGGTCAGGGCGATCGGGATCAGCCCCAGCACGGTCGAGACCGCCGTCAGCAGGATCGGGCGGAAACGCGACTCGCACGCCCCGATCACCGCCTCCCAGATCTCCTTGCCCTCGCGGCGCTCCGCCTCGACCTGCTCGATCAGGATCACCGCGTTGCGCGCGATGACACCAATCAGCGCGAGGATTCCGAGGATCGCGACGAAGCCGAGCGGTCGGCCCGAGACCATCAGCGCCGCCACGACGCCGATCAGCCCCAGCGGCACCACGCTCAGCACGAGAAAGAGGAGCTGGAAGCTGCGCAGCTGGATGATCAGGAAAGCCAGCATGATGAAGAGCATCAGCGGCACCACTGCGATCACCGACGCCTGCGAGTCGGCACTCTCCTCGGCGATCCCGCCGAGCGCAATCGCATAGCCGGGCGGCAGCTCCGCGCGGAGCTCCTCGATCGCGGGCTCGAGCGCTTCGACCACGGTGTCGGGCAGGACGCCCGGCGCCACGTCGGACTGGACGGTCAGGGTGGGGACCCGGTCGCGGCGCCAGACCAGCGGATATTCCTGACCGTACTCGATGGTCGCGAACTGCTTGAGCGGGATGCTGCGCCCACCCGGGAGCGGGACCTGAAGCGTGTTCAGCGTCGAGAGGTCGATTCGCTCGGCCTCGGTGGCGCGCGCGATCACGTCGATCAGGTAGATGTCGTCGCGGAGCTGCGTCACCGAGACGCCGGTGATCGCCGCGTTGAGCACGCCGGCCAGGTCCTGGGAAGAGAGCCCGAGCAGGCGTGCCTCGTCCTGGTCCACCCGGATCTGCACCTCGCGCGCGGGCTCCATCCAGTCGAAGTTGATCCGGCGCGTCGTGCGCTCGGCCGACATCGCTTGCGCGAGGTCCCGCGCGATCTCGCGCACCTCGATCGGATCGGGTCCGCTGACGCGGTACTGCACGGGCCAGCCGACCGGCGGCCCGAGCTCCAGCGGCGAGACGCGCGCCACGACAGCCGGGAACTGCTCGGCCAGCGTCGTCTCGAGCCGGGTGTGCAGACGGTCGCGGGCCTCGACGTCCTTCGCGAGCACGACGGCCTGGCCGAAGAAGGGGTTCGCGAGCTGGACGTCGAGCGGCAGATAGAAGCGGATGGCGCCGCGCCCGACGTAGCTGCTCCAGCTCGCGACGTCGGGATCCTCGGCGAGGATCGCGTCGAGCTTCTCGACCACGTCTACGGTCGCGTAGATCGAGGAGTTCTGGGGGAGGTTCAGGTCGACCAACAGCTCGACGCGATCGGAGGGCGGAAAGAACTGGCGCGGAATGAACTGCATCCCCCAGAGCGCGACGCCGAAGAGCGCGAGGGACACCGCGAGCGTGAGCCAGCGCAAGCGCATCGCCCCGACCAGGAAACCGCGGTACAGGCGCATCACCCAACCGGGCTCGGCGCCGGCGGGTCGTCCCGAAGGCTTCAACAGCCAGAGGCCGATCAGCGGCGCGAACAGCACGGCGACGATCCACGAGAGGATCAGCGCGGCGCCGACTACGGCGAAGATTGAGAAGGTGTATTCGCCCGCGCTGCTGCGGGCGAAGCCGATCGGCACGAAGCCGGCCATCGTGACGAAGCTGCCGGTCAGCATCGGGAAGGCGACGCTCGTGTAGGCGTAGCTGGCCGCGTCCTCCGGCGAGTCGCCGCCGTCCAGGCGCCGCGTCATCACGTCGACGGTGGTCATCGCGTCGTCGACCAGAAGGCCGAGCGCGATGATGAGCGCGCCGAGTGAGATGCGCTGCAGGTCGATGCTCATCATCTCCATGACGGGGAGGATCATGAAGATGGTGAGCGGGATCGAGGCCGCGACGACCGCCCCGGGGCGAAATCCGAGGCTCACGATGCTGCAGACCAGGATGATCGCGATCGCCTGCCAGAGCGACTCCATGAACTCGCCGACCGCCTGATCGACGATCACGGGCTGGTTGGCCACCAGCACGGGCTCGATCCCGAGCGGCAGCTCCCCCCTCACCTTCTGCATCGCGCGCGCGACGTTGTCGCCGAGGGTCAGCACGTCGCCGCCGGTCTGCATCGAGATCGCGAGACCGATCGCCGGGCGGCCGTTCACCCGGAACATCGGCTGCGGCGGATCCGCGAAGTCGCGCCGCACGTCGGC
>JANNQH010000070.1:0-2290 GCA_031400655.1 Deltaproteobacteria bacterium
CACGAGCGCCCGCTTCACGCGACACAAGAGCGCCCCATCGATCGGCGAGAGGGTCAAGCTCGCGACGTCGAGCCGCTCGAGCGTCCCGTCCGACAAGCCGATCTCGCCCGATCCGAGCTCCAGCGAGCGCACGAAGAAACCGGCCTCCTCGACCTCGATCTGGCCGCGAAAATGACCGAGGCGCACGATGAACTTCTGCTCGTCGGGCAGGTATTCGACGGAGCGATCGAAATGCTCGCGGAGCTTTTGGTGGCGGATCGGCTCGCCTTCGTGAATGAAGCGACCGTCGTGGCGGAGCACGAGGCCGAAGGGCGAGAGCGGCGGCGGAGCCGGGCGAGGCGACCGACCCGACGACGGTGTCGGATCGCTCACCGATCGCACTCGCCGGAGACGAGATGGAATAACGCTGCCGTGGGCAGGAGATCGTCGAGGTGGGCGTGGACGAGCGTCGCCGGGAGTGACTGGGCGTGGAAGAAGCTCGGGGCGCGGCAGCGGATCCGCCGCGGGAGCCCGTCGCCATCACTCGCCAGGAAGAACGCGAGCTCGCCCGTCGACGTCTCGACCGAGAGCGCGACCTCGCCGGCCGGGACGACGAGAATCCCCGGCAAAGTCGAAGCGAGCTCGCCGGGGCGCCGCTCGAAATCCGCGAGTCGCCGAACACATTGCTCAGCGATGCGCAGGCTCTGCCGGATCTCTTCGACGACGACGGCCAACCGATCGTAGTCGTCCCCGCGCTCGCCGATCGGAACGTCGAAGTCGAGCGCGCCGTACGCGAGATACGGCGCATCGCGCCGCCGGTCGAAAGCGACGCCAGCGGCGCGCAGACACGGTCCCGTGACCCCGAGCGCGAGACACGCGTCGGCGCCGAGAGGGGCCACGTCGACCAGGCGCTGGGCCGCCATCGGATGGTCGAGCAGGAGCCCCGCGACGCGCTCGAGCACCGTTTCGAGCTCGCTTCGCACGCGGGACCAATGGTCGCCGAAGTCGACCGGCAGATCGCAAGCGACGCCTCCCGGCTCGGCCCAGCGAGCGAGCGGGCTGCCGCCGACCGCCGCGACGAGGAGCTTCATGGCGACGACCTCCCCGTGCTGAGCCGCGCGCTCGGCCGCGCTCGCCCGGATCGCGCTGGACAGCGCCGCGATGCGGGCCAGGTGATCGGTGATGCGGGCGAGCTCGCAGACCAGGGTGCGCAGCCAGGTCGCGCGCTCAGGGACTTCGAGGTCGGCCAGGCGTTCGAGGGCGAGGCAATAGCCCACCTGGGCGATCGCTCCGCTCGCATAGCCGAGGCGCGCGACGTACGGGAGCGCCTCGACCCAGGGGCGGGACTCGACCTCCTTCTCGAAGCCGCGGTGGCCGAGGCCGATCACGACCTCGAGGGCTTCGATCCGGTCGTCGTCGAGGGTCACGAGAAAAGAGAGCGTGCCGCCGACGCCGCCCATCACGCGGCGGACACTCGGATGCGTATGCCCGAGCTCGACGACCGCCTCGCGGAATCCGAGGCGCTCCGAAAGCGTCTTCGAGGGAATCGTCTCCGGCGACGTGCTCACCGCGGCTCCCCTTCCCGTGGCGGCGAAGCGACGAAATCCTTGCGGAGTGGCGCGCCTTCGAAGTCGGCAGGCAGCAGGATCCGCTCCAGGCCGGGATGACCTTTGAAGACCACGCCGAACAAGTCATGGGCCTCGCGCTCGAGCCAATCCGCCGCGGACCAGACGGGCGTCGCCGAGGCGATCTCGAGCGCCTCCGACGCGAGCACGGCATGCACGCGCAGGCGGACTCCGCTCGCGCTCGACGCGAGGAAGTAGACGACTTCGAAGCGTCCTTCGCCCGCCGCTCGGTCGACGACCGTGAGGTCGAGCAGCCGATCGAATCCGAAGGCTGAGTCTTCTCGCAGTCGTCGCAGCAGCGCGGCCGCCTCGGCCGCAGGGACTTCGATGCGGAGCATGCCCTCGCGCGAGCGGTCGAGCCTCGCCGCTTGCCCAGCGAGCGCCGCGCTCAGTGTTTCTTCGTCGACGGGCGACCCGCCCGCCGGAGCGAGCTCATCGGGTTCGGCCGCCAGCGACTCCGGAGTCTGCGACGCGCTGGGTACGAGGGGCGACGTCCGCAGCGACCCCGATCGCGGCGTCGCCGCGAGCTCGTCGCCGCTCCAGATCGCGCGCAGCCATGCCGGCACGCTGCGCACGAGCGCGAAAAGTCCGCTCCGAGGACGCTTCACGACGATGATCTGGGCCGGCATCGCGTGCAGAGTATCAGCCGACCAGTCGCTTGCGAACCGTGCGTGCCACGGAATCCC
>JANNQH010000071.1:0-2438 GCA_031400655.1 Deltaproteobacteria bacterium
GTCTTCGGTCGCGCTCTCGCCGGGCTGTCCGGGTTCCGCGGCGAGTCGACGCTGCGCACATGGCTCTTCACCATCGTGCGAAACGTCTGCATCGATCATCACCGCCGGGCAGCGGGCAGCGCGTGGATCCGCGACGAGGACGCCGACGCCGAGGCGCAGCCCGACGAGCGGCCCATCCTCATCGATCTGATGGGAGATCGCGAGCAGGTCGGGCGCGCGCTCGACGCGCTCGAGGAGACGGAGCGGGCGCTCGTCGTGCTTCGTTATGTCCACGGTCTCGGCTATCCCGAGCTGGCGGCGAGCTTCGGGATCAAGGAAGGGGCGACCCGCATGCGGCTCTGCCGTGCGCTCGAAAAGATGCGGGCAGAGCTTGTGCCGCAAGTGCTCAGGCAGTCGTTCGGAGCACGCGCTCGGCGCGAGGTCGAGTCCCCTGCGGTCATCGCCTATCCAGAAGCGCGCATGGAGGAGACCGCTCCGACCCTGGGAGCGATTCGGGACGATTCGGCACCGGCGCTCCTCGACCGGGCGTTCGACCGGGCGCTTGGCCTGCTGCTCGAGGCGGCCGAGGCACGGCCGCCGGTGTCGGGGCTCCTGCAGGGGCTCCGGCCGACCATCGATCGGCTGGAAACGAAGGCGCCGACGGTCGGCAAACGACGCGGCTGGCTTCACCGGATCTTCGGTCGTGGCTAGTCCCGCCTAGGATTTGCCCGAAACCGTCCCCGCCCCCCGCGCCAGATTCTTGAAATGCGTGACGTCCCGCTCGTCGGCCATGCGTCCGACACGGGTCACGACGTCGACATCCGGCGCCTCGGCGCGGAGCGCCCCGACGCGGCACTGATCCTTGCTTCGATGCTTGAACGGATCGAACTGGAAATGTTTCATCGCGTTCTCGTGCGTGATCTTGGCGATCGTCTCATTCGGGAGGTCGGCGAGCAGCTGAGACAGCTCCTCGGGGGCGTTTGGCCAGTTGGTGTCGCTGTGCGGGAAATCGGATTCCCAGCAGAGGTTGTCGGTGTTGAAATGGTCGATCAGCTCGATCCCGATCGGATCGGAGATGAAGCAGCAGAGCACATGCTTCAGGAAAACGTCGGTCGGGCCCGTGCCGTCGGGGAACTTGTGGCCGGTCCAGCCGGAGTGGCGGCGCTGCACGTGCTCGGCGCGCCAGAGGAAATACGGGATCCAGCCGACGTCGCCCTCGGTGAGCGAGAACTTGAGGTTCGGGAAGCGCCACCAGATGTCGTTCCAGATGAGGTCACCCAGCGTGAAGATCGCCATCGCCGACGAGAGCGTCATCGGGACCGAGGGCGGGGCGTCCTTCGAGGTGGCCGAGCTCTTGGAGGACGAGCCGATATGGCAGCAGAGGATGGTGCCCTCGTCGCTGCAGGCCCCGAATAACGCGTCCCATTCGCCCGAGTGGATCGAGGGCATGTCGAGGGCTTCGGGATTCTCGGAGAAGGTGACCGCGTGGCAGCCCTTCTTCGCCAGCCGGCGGACCTCTTCGGCGGCGCGTTTGGCATCGAAGAGCGGCAGGATGCCACAGGGGATGAAGCGGCCCGGATGCGCGCCGCACCAGCCGTCGATGTGCCAGTCGTTGTAGGCCTGGATCATCGCGACGTTCATCTCGGGGTCGGGGCCCTGGTTCAAGACCTGGCCGGCGAAGCCCGTGAAGTTCGGGAAGTTCAGGCCCGCGAGGATGCCGCCGGCCGACATGTCGCGGACACGCTCGTCTACGTCCCAACATCCGCGGCGCATTTCGTCGTAGCGGTGGGCGTCGGTGTTGTAGTACTCGCGCGGCTTGCCGGCGGCGGCATTGAGGCCGAGATTGCGGCCGGGCTTGCCCTGGTACCACCACTGCTGGCGTCCGTTGGCGTCCTCGGAGACGTACGGCGCTTCCGCCTGATACTTCTTCGGCAGGCGCCCCTCGAAGAGGTTCGCGGGCTCGCAGATGTGATCGTCGACGCTGATCAGGATCAGATCTTCGGGGGCAATGGCCATGGCGGGATCTCCGTGTTGCGCGGCGCCGGTGGGTTCGGCTCTCCCGGGCGGGAGGACTGGCGGTGGTCGGGCACTCCGGACGGAATGTAACGGGATCTGGCCGGCGGGTCATGGCGGCTGCGTGATAGAGTGGGGCGGCTCTGAGCACGGGCCGCGGCTGCGCCGCCCGCTCGGATCGATCGGAGGAGCGCTTCGTCCATGAGTCGCACGGTCTTCAGGAACGCCCAGGTTTTCGACGGTCGCGAGATCCTTCCGGCCGGCACAACGGTCATCGTCGAGGGCAACCGCATCGTCCAGGCGGACGTGGGCCGTGCGAAGGAGCGCCCGGGCGACAAGGTCTACGACCTGACCGAGAAGACCTTGATGCCCGGCATGATGCAATGCCATTTCCACACGGGCTTCGGCCCCGACGCCGGCAATCCCTCGCCGTATCTCGGGCTCAA
>JANNQH010000072.1:0-2578 GCA_031400655.1 Deltaproteobacteria bacterium
GACGAGCAGGCGGCGTGCGCGGGGACGGACGCGGGCCAGCGTTTCGGCGAAGGCGTCGACGTCGCCGTGGCGGAAGACCGCGACCTCGCAGCGCGCGAGGCGGGCGCCATCGATGATCGAGGCGTGGTTGAGCTCGTCCGAGACGAGCACGTCGCCCGCGCCGACGAGCGCTGGGATGACGCCCACGTTCGCCATGTAGCCCGTGTTGAAGGCGAGCGCGGCCGGACGCTCGAAGAACGCCGCGAGCTCGCTCTCGAGGGCTTCGTGGCAGACGAGGTTCCCGTTGATCAGCCGCGAGCCGCCCGCCGCGCAGCCGAAATCCCGTGCCCCTTGCTCGGCCGCTTCGACGACCTCGGGATGACAGGCGAGATCGAGATAGTTGCTCCCCGCGAAGAGCAGCACCTCCCGGCCGTCGACCCGCATGCGCGGTCCCTGCGGTCCGTCGAGCACCCGCATGCGCCGATAGGTCCCGCGCTCGCGGATCCCGCCGAGCACCTCGTCGGCGATCCTGTCGAGCGGCGAAGGCCTCATGCGCGCACGACCTCTGGTCGCAGCAGCTGGTCGCCGCCGCCCGGAATCCGGAACTGGGTCGCGCCGCGGCTCGCTTCGGCGGCGATGCGCGCCTGGATCTCGTGATAGGTGTCGTTGCCATCGACCTCGAAGCCCGCGTCGCGGATCATCGTGTAGGTCTCCTCGACGGGATCCCCCTTCGTCGTGAGGTAGCCCTCCACGAACAGCGAGTTTGCGGGATAGAGCGCGAGAGCCTGCAGGCCCCGCAGATGCCCTTCGCGCCCGGCGGCGACACGGATCTCGGCCGTCGGATTCACGAAGCGCATCAGACAAAGCGCCCGCAGGCAGCGCTCCGGTGTCAGCGATCCATCGTGCTGGACCTGGTTGCCCGCGATCGGAATCAGGAAGTTGACCGGGATCGAGGGCACCTCGAGCTCGCGCAGCTTGAAGGCGACCTCGATCAGGTCCGCCGACTCTTCGCCCATGCCGACGATCAGGCCGGAGCAGGACTCGATGCCGTGGCGCTTCGCGGCCATCAGCGTCGCCACGCGATCGGCGTAGGTATGCGTCGACGTGATGGCGTCGTAGCGGCGCTCGCTGGTATTGAGGTTGTGGTTCAGCCGGTCGAGACCCGCTTCCTTCAGGATCGCGGCGTGCTCGTCACCCATCAGACCCGCCGACAAACAGACCTCGATCGGATTGCGCTTCTTGATCTCGCGAATCAGCTCACCGATCCGCCGCGCGCGATCGACCGTCGGGCCCCGCCCCGAGAACACCATGCAATAACGCGTGGCCCCCGCCTTCGCGGCGGACTCCGCTTCCGCGAGGATCGCCTCGTCGCTCTTCATCGCGTATTTGCGAATCGCCGCCTTCGAATCCTTGTTCTGCGAGCAGTAGCCGCAGTCCTCGGGACACAGCCCGTTCTGCACGTTGTTCAACACGTGCACCATGACCTTCTTCCCGAACTGACGACGACGCGGCTCGTAGGCCGCCTGCAGCAGCGGGAGCAGCTCGACGTCCTTCCCATCGAGCACCCAGAGCGCCTCGTCCGAACTCGGCGCGATCCCGTCGAGGGCGTGGCGGGTGAGGCGTTCGTAGCGGGCGCTCGAGGACATGCGGTCTCCGGTGGCTGGGGCGGTCGAGGGAGTCGACGGGGCTGCGGCCGAGCTGGTCAAAATGGTCAGCGCGCAGGCTAGGGCCCTCTCGATCCGGCTGTCAACCGAGGTTCCAGCTCCGGTTGACAGACGTTCTCCTCTCACGCGCCGCCCCAAGGCCCTCTACATTCACCGGAGTTTCGTGTCGGCCCCGGGCAACACGACAGACCTCATGCCAGAAAGAGGAGCCGACCTTGGCGAAGCCGCGCACGATCCACGCCTGTCAGGCCTGTGGCGCCCAACATTCTCGCTGGCATGGGCGCTGCCCGGATTGCGGCGTATGGAACAGTCTCGTCGAGGAGACCTTCGCCTCGCCGCGGGCCGCGGCGGGCATCCGAGGCGAGGGGCTTGCGAGCCTGGCGGGCGCCGCGGCGGGCGACGAGAAGCCCCGGCGGCTGTCGGAGATCGACGGCGATGCGAGTCCGCGGATCGCGACGGGTGAGCACGAGCTCGATCGCGTGCTGGGCGGCGGCTTCGTGCCGGGCTCGGTCGTGCTGCTCGGCGGGGATCCGGGGATCGGGAAGTCGACCCTCGCCCTCCAGCTCGCGGGGCGGCTCGCGGCGACGGGGCGTTCGGTCCTTTATGTCAGCGGTGAGGAGAGTGCGGAGCAGATCAAGCTCCGGGCCGAGCGGCTCGAGGGCCTGGGCGGTGGGCTCCAGATCCTGACGACGACGCGGGTCGAATCGCTGGCCGCGCCGCTTGCGGACCTCGCTCCGAGCGTCGTCGTGATCGATTCGATCCAGACGCTGACGACGGCGGCGATCGAGTCGGCGGCGGGCTCGGTGGCGCAGGTGCGCGAGTCGGCGGCGCAGCTCGCAGCGACGGCGAAGCGGCTCGGCGCCGTACTTCTGTTGATCGGTCACGTGACGAAGGACGGCCAGCTCGCGGGGCCGCGGGTGCTTGAGCATCTGGTC
>JANNQH010000073.1:0-42811 GCA_031400655.1 Deltaproteobacteria bacterium
GACCCGTCGTGGATCAAGTTCGCCGGGAAGCGCCCGACGTGCTCGCCGCTCTCGCGCTCGCTCGTGTCGCCGCGCGAGTCGCCGTAGCGGCCGCCGCGCATGTTCGGATTGCCTTCGACCTTGATCCGCTCCGAGCCGATCCGGCAAGCGTCGACGTTGATCGCTCCGGTCCCGTACTGCAGGACGTTCTCGGCGACGGTTCCGGAGAAGGGCTTGCGCGCGACCGTCACGGGCTCGAGCGCTGGCTTGAGCGCGGTCCCCCAACCCTCCCAGGCGCGCGCCTCGTCGCTCGCGCCGCCCGGCTTCGCCTGCCGGCCTGTGAAGCAACCGACCGTGTTTCCCGTGCCGCCGTGAAGCCCTCCGGTCGGCTTCTCGTAGAACTCGCGCTTCGACCAATTCGCGCCGGGCGTTCCCTTGCGGCCGTTCAACTCGAAGAGGAGCCGGGTGATCTCCGAGGGGATCTCGTCCTCGCGCACCCCGAGGGCCTCGAGCAGGCGCGGCACCTGCTCGAGGGTCGGGACCGCGGGCTGCGTCGCCGAGCTCGTCCAATGGCCGGCCATGCCGTTGTAGCCGAGAACGCGGTCGAGCTCGCCGTTCGAGAGGCCGGCGGCGTCGCGCCGCTCGCGGAGCCATGCCGTCACATGCAGCACCTCTTCGCGGTCGTGCCGGGCCTTGTCGATTGCCTTCGACACGTCGAGCGACTTCGGGAACCCCTGGCCGTAGATCCACCCGATCGCGTCCCGGATCTCGAAGCCGGCGTCTTCGATGGCGCACACGAGCCTGTGGAACGTCCGCGTCCCGCCGAAGGCGAGGAGGTGCGCGCCCGGCTTGAGCACGCGCAGGACTTCGCGCCACGTCTCCGCACGGAAGGCAACGTCGCCGCCGTCCCAGGCCTTGCCCATGAAACCGGTAGTGATCCGCGAGCGCCCCGCCGGCGAGTGGAGGTTTTCGGACGCGGCGCCGCTTCCGCCGCGCTTGCCCGTCGTGAGGTGATAGGGCGGATCGCACACGACCGCGTCGATCGAGTTCGGCGGGAAGGTGCGCAGGACCTCGAGGCAATCGCCGGCGTGGATCGTCACGCCGGCGTGCTCGTAAAAGGGCTCGCCGCTCACGGGGAGAGATCGCGCAGAGCGCCGCTCGGGAACGGGTTGAGGTCGGCCCCGTACAGAGCGTTCGTCAAGCCCTGCCCGTAGAGGCGAAAGTCCTCGACGTGACCGAACCCGAGCGTCTCGACGAAAGTCCCGTAGCTTCCGAGCTCTGGGTCGTGCGCATTCTCCGCGAGGGCGCGGAGAACTAGACGGGCAACGGCGATCTTGGTTCGCTCGTCGACCTGCTCGAGAATGAATGCGTCACTCTCGAGGGCGCGCTTCCAAAACTCGCGGCTCAAGTCCCGCCCTCCGCGCCGCTCTCTCTCTTGGCGTTCTCGAAGGGCGCGCCGGCAAAATACTTGCCCGGATTGAATCGAGGTCCGGTCCAACTGTGCTGGTCGGAAACGAGGTCGAACTTCTCGGCGACGAGGTCCTCGAGGTCGAAGCCGACTTTCGCGAGCGCGAGGTCGAGGTAGATCACGACGTCCGCGGCCTCGCGCCCGAGCTCGAGCAGGAGGTCGATATCGTGCTCGTCGTCGCGGACGAGCTTCTTCGCGACGTTCGCGAACTCGCCGGCCTCGCCGCACATTGCGCCGGCCCACTCGAGCACGTTCCAGCGCGCGCACGGAACGAACTTCGGGATCTCGCTCTGCCGGCGCACGTTCAAGGCGCGCAACCGGCGCAGGAACGAGGCCCCCTCCTCGAGATCCTTGATCCGCGCGAGGAGCGCGGCCTCGCGCGCGACGACTTGATTCTCGAGGTAGGAGCCCTGGTCGTTCACAAGTTGCTGGAGCTCGTCGATCAACTTGCGCGACCGCGAGAGCAGTGTCTCGCCTTCTGCAACGCGCGCGGCGAGCGCCGCCTTCTCGTCGATTGCCGGGCTCACGCTCCCAGAGCCCTCGCACGCTTGGCAATTCGGCCGCGCGTCGGACGCCTCTCGATCGCGTCCGTCGCCGAGGCACCTCGAGCAAAGCAGGCGCCCGAGCTTCGGCGCTTCGAGCATGGCTTCGAGGCGGGTTCTCGTGAGAAGGATCCCGCACTCGCCGTAGTTGCCGACGAGCACGGGCGTGTCGGCGTCCATCGCGTACTTCCCGCCCTTGTAACCGTCGAACGTCGCGCCAAGCGCCGCGCGCGCCGCCGCGAGAGATGCTCCGGCTGAGCGGCCGATCGCGAGCGAGAAGGCGAGTTCGGAATAGTCGCCGCGGTCACTGTGCGGCGTCGTGAAACCGAGCGGCAGGATTCGGGCTTCGTCCTCCAACTGGAGAGCGGCGATCAATTTCCCGAGCGTGACGACCCCTTCCTCGAAGCTATTGATCCCCACGTTACACCGCCTTCGCGGCGAGCTCGCCGCGGGGTGTCGACTTGCCGCGCGGGCGCCCACGCTTCTTCGGTGCGGCGTCGCGGCGTGCCTGCTCGAGCGCGCGCTCGAGTCGATCGAGTTCCGTCGCGGCTTCCGCCTTCGGCCTGGCCGACTCTTCCGTCGCGGCCTTCTTCTTTGCGCGACCCTTCTTCTTCGCCGGCGCTCCGGAGGCGAGCTCCTCGATCGCCCAGGACTTCGGCTCTGGAATCTCCTTCTCCGCGGCCTTGCACAACTTCGCGAACTCGTCGGGAATGCCGAGCCCGTCGAACCCGAAGATCGCCGCGGCCTCGCCGTGGCAACGTTCGGCGTCGAAGATCGCGTGGTTATTCCCGAGCACGCGCTCGAACTCGACAAAGAGGTTCTGCAGAACCTCCTCGAGGCGAGTGGAGCTCCGCAGGAACTCGAGGCGCGCCTTCGCGAAGTCGGGCCGCTTGCCGCGCGGTTCGTTCTCCGGCGGCGGCGGACAACCCCAAGCGGCGACGAACCCGAGCAGAGTCTCGGGCGAGGCCTTCACGCGATCGAGGAGCGCGCGCTCCGCGGTTCTGCCGCCCGAGTCCTTGCGTTCCGCGAGGAGCCTTCCCTCGAAGCCCTCGAGGAACTTGCGCGCGCCGACGACGACCGCGTGCTTCCGCCGCACGTCGAGCGCGGCGCGGCGATCCTCGAGCGACTTCTTCTTCCCTTTCGTCGACGCTGCCTTCGGCCTGCCCGAGCTCGACGCGCGCGCCTTCACCCATTGCACCTTGCCGACGCCGGCGCCGTCGACGACGAGCGCAGGCACCGCGCCGGGAGAACCCTTCTTCACCTCGTCGAACTCGTGCATCGCGCGGACCGTCGGCGCCGTTGCGTTCGACTTCTCGTGCTCGAGCGCGGCGCTCCCGCTGAGTCCGGCATCGGCGGCGATCTCGCCCGCGGTCCACCAGTCGGCGTCGCGATGCTCACGCTCCTGGAGCCTCGGCCCGCGCATGAGGACGAGCTCGTCGCCGTGCTTCGCCTTCGCGCGCGCGATCGCGAGCTCGCGCCATGCGGCGAGTTTGCCGGCGAAGCACGCGGCGTCTAGGCACCTCGAGTCCTTGAGCGCGCCGGCCTTCACGTCCTCGAAGAGTCCCGGCCGAGCGGCCGTGTGCTTCGTGCACGCCGCGCAGGAGCCGGCCCTCGGGACGAGCTCGGCGTCCTCGAGATCCCACGGCGCGGCGCCGAGCGAGGCGAGGCGCTCGCGCACGAGCGCGCGAAGTTGAGCGCGGTTCGCGATCACGTTCCCGCCCTTCGCGGTCGAATCGACGAGAGCGTCCTGGTCCTTGTCCTCGAGGAGAGCCAAGTCCTCGAGCCACGAACTCGGCCAGTCGGCGAACGGGCCGCCGGCCTTGCGCGCCGCGACGGCGCCCTTCGAGAGCTTCGAGAGGTTCGCGCGCCGCACGACCCAGGCCGGCGGTTTGCCGAGGTCCGCGGCGACGCCCTCGATCGTCTGGCCGGGACGGGCGAGGAGCTCCTGCACGACTGCCGACTCGCGAAGCGGGTCGAGGTCCTCGCGCTGGCGGTTCTCGACGATCGCGACCTCGCGGGCGATCGCGCCGACGTCCCGCTGATCCTTGAACTCGAGGACGTTCGCCGGCGCGGAGCTCTGGCCCAGGAGTTCGAGCGCGGCGACGCGCCGGAAGCCGGCCAGGAGCCAGAACCCGCCGGCCTCGTTTTCCGGCGTCGGAGTGACGACGATCGGGTGAAGGAGCCCGAAGCGTCCGATCGTGTCGGCGAGGCCTCGCACGTCCTCAGGCCGGATCTTGGCGCGCGGGTTCGACCAAGGGGGCGGCCGGAGATCGGCGAGCGACACGGTCGCGGCACGCGAGCTTCGAAGCGGGGAGGGGAGGTCGGGCGGAGTGGCGTTCTTCATGGGCTGGGAGGGTGAGGGTTGGCGGAACGGGTGAAGGGTTGAATCCCTGGGCCGCGGCCGCGCGAGGAGCTCGTCGGAGGACTGCTAGGAACCTCCGCGCGCGCTCGCCGCCGCGACCCAGGGGAAACGGTCACAACGGCGGGCGCAGAGCGTCGACGCGCCGGCGGCGAAGCCGACAATCGTGCGTGTCGGCGTGCTCCATCATCCGGCGGACGAGGGCGTCGCGGTCGGCGCGCGCGGACTTCGCGGCAAGGTCGGCGGCCTCCTCGAGCGCGGCGCCGATCATTTTCGCGAGTGAGGACGGCCCCCAGCCTCCGAGCTCGCGCAGGCCGCGGCGGATCTCGAGGCGCTCGCCGACCTCGGCGCCGCCGTTCGTGAGGAGGTCGTCGATTAGCTTCCGGGCGATTCGCTCGCGGTCGTTCACGACGCACCCCGCACCGCCGCGGCCGCCGGCGCGAACGCGACCTTCGCCTCCGCGATCGCCGTCGCGGCCTCCCGGAAGCGCTCCGCGTTGCCGCCGGGAATGTCGGGATGGTGCTCGCGCGCGATCGCCCGGTAGCGCTCTTGCGCCTGCTCGAGCGAGACCTCGTGGTCGAATCCGAGCCGGAACCACCATGGAGTCTGGAACGTCTCGCCGCGCGCGGGGAGCGCGAGGTAGCCGGCGAAGGCTTGGCGCAGGTTGCCGACGCCCCAGCGCTCCTGCGCGCGCATGGCCTCGACGTGTTTCGCGATCGCGTAGAGGTTCCACTCCGGCGTCTCCCAACGGTCGCACGCGAGCACGGTCGGCGCCGGGTCGTTCGTTCCGTCGGAAAGGCGGAAGTAGACCGCGACGCCCGGGTCCGCGGGCCGCGCTTGATTCGAGTAGGGAAGCCCGTCGCGGCGGAGTTCGACGTTCGAGGAGACGACGACGTTCCAATCGCCGACGCCGAGGAGCTTGAGCTCGCGATAGATCGCCGCGAGGCAGTCTTGCATCGATCGCGGCTTGAAGAGCGGACGGCCGCGGGTTTGCGCGCGCGGCCAAGTGGCCGGCCAGGAGAGAGGGAACTTCGTGACGCCGTCGAGTGTCTTCATGGGTTGGCCGGAAGGGTGGGGCGAGAGGGTGCGCGCGCCGGAGCTCGTCCGGCGCGCTCGGTTCAGGCGACGATCGGCTCGAGCACGACCACGTCGCGGACGTGATCGTCGTTCACACACACGGCGACGCCGGCGCGCGCGCGCGGCTCGGAGACTCCTCCACCCGCCGGAGGGTTGTGAGGGTCGATCGTCAAGCGCCAGAGCGTTCGACGTGGCTCGGCACTCCAGACCGTGTCCGGCCAGTGAACGCAAAGGCCGAGGCGGAGTCCGACCTGTTGGAGCTCGGCCGCGTCCAACTGCGCCGGCCAGACGTAGATCTCGCCCGGAGCTTCGCGACGGCGCGGCGCGCTCCAGCACTCGAGCTTGAAGTGCCGGCGCGCCTCGCGCGCTCCGACGCGCGCCGCTTCGAAGAGTTCTCGGATCATTCGAGGTCCTCGTCGTCGTCACGGTCGAGGCCTTCTCCGGCGGCCGCGTCCTTGCCGGTCGCGCGCCGCTTCTTCTTGCGGCCCGGGCCGTCGAGTACCTTTCCGCCGGACTCCTTGAGAGCGTCGAACGCGCGCTCGACTTCCGGCACGCCCTTCGGCGGCGTCTTGCCCGGGAGCTTCGAGGTCGTGTCGAGCGCTTCGCTCTTCGACTTGTCCTTCTCCTGCCGGTCGCGCTCCTCTTCGGCCGCGATCTCGTCGAGGCTCTTGTAGTTCTTGATCTCGCCGGTCTTCGTGTCGATCACGAGCACGCCCGGGAACACCTCGCCCGGCGCGCCGGCGTCGGCCATGCGCTCGAGGTCGGCGATCGCGGCCTCGAGGCACGACTTCGCGTGCTTGACCTTGCCTTTCAGGTCGCCGTGCACCTCGCGCAATCGGCGGATGTATTCGCGTTGCAACGCGCTCGCGGCGACGCGCTCGGCGTCGGTCGCCTTCTTCGGTTTCGGATCCTTCTCCTTCGTCGCGGTCTTCATCGTTCGAGTTCCTTCGGGTTGTGTGAGAGGGCGCGGGACTTCGCGCGGCGCCGCGCCCGTGGGCGGCCGCGCTCGTGATTCACTGCTCGCGGAGAACCTTCGAGCGCCAGAGCGTCTTCGGTCCGCGGTTCGACGAGTTCGCGGGAGCGTAGCCGGCGTGCTCGACGATCCCGTCCTGGCACGCGGCGCGCATGATCGAACCCCACGCGCGCTTGTCGACGCCCTCGGGCGCGGCGAGCGAGACGCGCACGTCCTCGGCGAGGAACGTCTCGTGGTTCGCCGCGTAAACGCGCACCGCGGCGAGCGCGGCCGGCCACCAAAGCGGCGCGACACGCTGCGCGCGATCGCCGCTTCGCGCGATGCCGACCTCGCGGCGCAAGCTCGCGAGCTCGTCGAGGGTTTCCTTCGGGAGCGGCGGCGCCTTCGACTTCGCCCACTCCGGGAGCGGCTTGTCGAAGAGTCCGCGGCCTTCGTCGCGCTTCATAGAAGCCTCCCGGCCGGCAGGAGTCCGGCGCGATCGCGGGCCTCGCGCCAGTCGAGCGCTGCGCGAGCGCGCGCGAGCAGGTCCTCGAGGTCGCCGCTCGACTCCTCGAAAATCAGCGTCACTCCGGCGTCGGTCGCGATGCGCATTCCGACGCGCGCCGTCGTCGGCGTCACGTCGAGGTTGACGCTCGCGCGCCGAGCGATGATCGAAGCCAAGTCGTCGACGATCTTCTGGGCCTTGCCCACGTCGACCGAGAACTCCGACGAGCTCACGGCTTCACCGCCGAATCGAGAACGCCGAGCTTCTCGACGACTTCAACCGCGTGCACAAGCGAGAAGCACGCGCGCTCGAACAGTTTGAAGTGCTCGACGGTCTGCGGGTTCGAGAGATCCGCGCTCTTGAGCAACTCGGCCAAATTCCGCGCGGCGCGCGCGACCGTGAAAAGCCCGGCCCATGCGTTCCAGGTCTCGACGCTCGTCGGCTCTTCAGGACGAGACCCAGGGCAGAAGAAGCGCGGGCAGGTCAGGAGCTTCGGACCCGCGGCGCGAACGGTCCACTTCGGAACCGAACGGCAGAACGGGCAGGGAAGCGGGTCGCCTCTCTCCGGCGCGGGCGACGTCGACGTCTCTTCGGGTTGCACTTTGGACCTCCTAGCAAAGTCCCCGGCGCACTACGCGCCGGCGCGAGCTCGTCACCCGCGACCGGACGCTACATCGGCCGGAGGGTTTACTTCAAGAGAGCGAAAGTGGTTTCCTCGGAATTCTTTTCGGGCGATCCGGTTCTCCGCAGGCTGTGGAGAACCTGTGGAAAACTCCGGGAAGTCGCCCGGAACTTGCACTCCTCTGCATTGAAGGAGAAGGGAGAACAAGACTGCCGGCGTCCCGGCCTCGAGCTCTGGAGGCAGGCGCGAGCTCGAGCGGTTGCCGCCGGCGCGCCCTTGAACCGCCTACCTGCCTCCAGGTAGAAACGGCCCCCGTCGCGCTTCTCACGCGACGAGGGCCTTAGTGCCCGAAGGAAGTCCGCTTTGAGTCAGTTTCCCCCGAGTCGCCGATCATTGTCGGCGCTCGCTTCCGAGCGATCAAGTCCTCTCGACGCGCTCTCTCGCCGCTCGGTCCTGCTCGCCGGCCTCGTCGAGTCCGCCTCGCGCCGTCGGGACGTGCGCGAACTCCGCGCCCGGATCGTCCTGCTCCTGCTCAACCTGCGCTGCCCCTTGCACGCTCGCCCCACGCGCTCTTGGTACGTTCCCGGCGCCGTGGCACGCCTCGGCGCCGAGGGCCTCCTGCGGGCTTGGGAGGGCTTCTTCGGCGAGGAGGCGCCTTGCCTGCGCTCCATGCGCTCGCACCTTGGGATGCTGGAGCAGAGCGGAATCCTTAGAAGGAGCCCCGGCGACTGGATTCCTGGATTCAGGGACGCGGCGCACCCCGAGCGCCGTCCGCGCTGGCCCGATACCTTCCACGTCCTCGACGGAGAGGCCGCGACCGAGTTCTGGGCGGGACCTGGCGGCCGGCTCCTCGAGCTCCATCCCGAGGCGCGCCACTCCCCGGACGCTTGGCGCAAGCTCTTCGGCCGTTGGCGGGAGGGCGGCCTGCAGGACGTGTTCTCTTTCGAGGCTCCCACGCTGCCCGAGCCGGCGCGGCGCGCGGCCGCGGGTTCCGACGAGGCCCAGGAGACCCGCGCTCGCGGCGTGGCTCTGGCGCGCGGCTTGAAGCGCGCGGCGGGCCCGCTCGAGGTTCTCTCGGCGCTCGCTGGCGCCGGCGTGACCTTGAAGGGCGGCCTCGGGTTCAAGGCCGCGGGCGCCTGGCCTCGGTTGCGCGCGGTCGGCGCCTTGCTCGCTCGCGCGCTTTGCCGCGGCGATCGCGTGCGCAACCCCTCGGCTTGGGTTGCGCGAGTCTTCGAGGACGCGGCGCCAAAGGAGCTCGAGCAGGCGCGCGGGTGGATCGGCGACGAGATCGCGCGCTCGCCATGATCACCGACGGGTTCGAGGCCGCGGCGATCCGCCGGCGTGTCTGGCTCGGGTTGTGGGAGACCTCGTGGAGGATCACGTTCGGGCCGAGTGCGACGCTCGAGGAGGACCGTGCGCACCACGCCGCAATCGAGGCCCATTCGAACTACGTCGCGGCCGGCCTGCACTTGAAGGCCGGCAAGCTCGACGGCGCGCGATGCGGGCTCACCTGCGCGCGCAAGCTCTGGACTCCCGAGCTCGAAGCCGAGGGGGGTTTTACTTCAAGAGCGGGACGGGCAGGCTCTCGGACGCGCCGATAGTGCCGCTTCCGGCTGGCGCCTCTCCAACATGGCGAACTTCGTCTACACACACGCGAAGCACTTGTTCTTGACCGGCGCGCTCAACCTGTCCTCGGCGGACGTGCGGGTCGCGCTCGTAATGACGAACACGACCGCCGACACCGAGAAGGACGTGTCGACGATCTCGGCCTTCACGACGCTCGACGAGTACGACGGCGCGAACTACACCTCGGGCGGCGCGGCGCTCGCCGGCGAGTCCGTCGCGCAAGACGACGCGAACGACCGCTCGGAGTTCGACGCGACCGACCTCACCTTCTCGGCGCTCGGCGTCGGCGCGCGCCAGTGCCAGGGGGCGATCGTCTACGCCTTCGTCACCAACTTCGGCGCGAGCATCCCGATCGCGTGGATCGACACCGGCGGATTCCCCTTCACCGGGAACGGCTCGAACGTGACGATCCAATGGAACGCCGAGGGCATCGTCCAGGCGACGTAGACTTCTACACCGAAGAAGGGCCGCCTGGCGCGCGCGCGCCTCGCGAACTCCAGCCCCGGAGGGCCCGAAGAAGGAAAGGGGAGGAGCTCTCAACGGTGCGGGACCACGAGCGGGGACTACTCGAGGTGCATCCAGCCGTACTGACCTTCTCCCCGGCTACCTGAGCTCATGGTCTCGCGCGGCAAGTTCACGAGCTCCGGGTCGACGCCGATCTCGCCGGCGGTTTCTGGCTCTTGGGAGCGCACCGCGGGGAACTTCTTTCGCGCGCCGCTCAACGTCTCGGGGACCAACCTCAACACGACGCGGACGAGCTTCGTCGACGTGCACGGGAACGACCTCGGCACGGACGATTGCGTCCTCGCGCAGTTCGTCTCCCCCGAACCGCTCAACGTCGACCAGACGATCACGGGAACGTTCTCGCTCGTCGTCGGCGGCTTCTCCGCGACATCGATCGACAATCTCTGGCTCGCCGTAATCGCGCGAGTCATCAAGCCCGACGGGACCGAGCGCGGCGTCCTGCTCGTGCAAACAACCGACTCGGGTGCGCTCAAGTACGGCACGACCGATCGGACTCGTATCTGGTCGGCGCTCTCGGTCACTTCGGTCGCGGCGCTCGCCGGCGATTACATCGTCGTCGAGGTTGGCTCGCACTCAGCCGTCGCCGGCGTCGGCGCGCAAGTCACGATGTGGTTCGGCGATCCGACGGGAGCGTCGGACTCCGCGCTCACCGCCGGGCTTGCCACGACCAACGTCCACTGGTGCGAGTTCTCCCAGACGCTCACGTTCGGAGTTCCGATCCCGCCGATCACGCCGAGCGCCGCCGCGGCGCCGATCGTCGCTCCGAGCCCGTCGCTCGCGTTGCTCCTCACGCTCACGCCGAGCGCGGCTAGCTCTCCGGCGGCGGCGCCAAGTCCGACGCTCGCGTTCGGCACCGCGACGCTCACGCCGAGCGCGGCAAGTTCTGCGGCCACGGCGCCAAGTCCGACGCTCGCCTTCGGGACCGCGACGCTCACGCCGTCGGCGGCGAGCTCGGCCGCGATCGCGCCTTCGGTTGCGCTGGCGCTCGAACTCGTGCTCACGCCGACGCCCGCGACGTGGAGCGCGGCCGCGCCGTCGGCGTCGCTCGCGATGCTCCTCACGCTCAACCCGACGCCTGCGCCAAGCCCGATCGACGCGCCCTTCGTCGCGCTCGCGATGCTCCTCGAGCTCGCGCCGACGGCGGCGAGCTCGGCCGCGATCGCGCCTTCGGTTGCGCTGGCGTTCGAGCTGGTGCTCACGCCGACGCCGGCGACGTGGAGCGCGACCGCGCCCGCGTGCACTCTCGCGCTCGTCCTCACGCTCGCGCCATCGCCGGCCGTCGTGGCGCTTGTCGCTCCGAGCGTCGCCGGAAATTTTGACCTCACCCCGCAGGCGGCGAGCACCTCGCTCGAGGTGCCTGCGGTCTCGCGGGTCCTGCTCCTCGCGCCGGCCGTCTCGAGCACGGTTCTCGAGGCGCCGTCGACGTCGCTCGCGATGCTCTTGACGCTCCCGGCGAATCCCGCGGACGTCCGGATCATCGCGCGACAACCGGCGCTCTTCCTCGAGCTCGTGCTGACGCCAGAGGCGGCGACGTTCTCGCTCCTCGCTCCCGACGCGGACGCCGACGCGCCGCTCACGCTCACGCCGGCGAGCGCGAGCACGCCGCTCGACGTTCCGGCCGTGTCGCTCCTGCGCGAGCTCGTGCTCACGCCGGCGGCCGCTCAGGCGCCGCTCGTCGCGCCCGCGGTCGACGCGCTCCTCGTGCTCACGCCGTCGCCGGCGACGTTCCAGGTCGCGGCGCCGAATGGAGCGCTCGCACTCGAGCTCTTCATCGTGCTCGCGGGCCGCGGCGGCGCCGTGCCGTTCCTGCTCACCGCGCCGAACGTCGTCACCGTGCTCGAGGTCCTGCTCGGCCAGGCCGGCCAGCCCGTGCCGGGAACGGTTCTCGTCGCGCCGCCCGTCTCGCTCTCGTTCGAGATCCGGCTCACGCCAGACCCGGCGGCGGTCGTGCTCGTCGCTCCGCCCGCTGGCTCGACTGGGGCGCTCACGCTCTCGCCGGATCCGGCCGTGGTGGACCTAGAGGCGCCGAGCGTCTCATTCGGCGGCGATCTCGTCCTGACGCCCGACCCGGTCCCGCTTGCGGCCCTCGCGCCTGCGGTCCTGATCTTCCCGCCCGTGCTCCTGCCGTCGCGCACGCCCTCGCCGGCGACGTTCTCACTCGTCGCCCTGCCCGTGCTCGTGACGATGCCCGGGATCTCCCAGAACGTCCTCGGCTCCGGGCCCGGCGTCGTGCTCTTGATCTCGCCGACGGTCTCCCTGCTCTTCTGGACGAGCACCGCGCGACCCTCGAGGACGCTCGACACGCGGCGCGCGCAGGCGCTCGGGCTCGATCGAGCGCTCGCGCAGGCGCCCGGCGGAACCCGGCTCGCGCGCACGCTCTCGCTCGACCGCTGGCCTCCAGTGACCGGCCCGGGCCCTTGAGTCCTCCGCGGCCGTTCTCCATGCTCGGGCGACCTTGAAGGCCCTCCGCCAATACGACGCCGGCGTGGTCTTGAAGATCCCGCTCCGGGATCAAGACGACGAGATCATCGACCTCGACGGAACCGAGACGGCCTGGTTCCTGCTCGAGGCGCCGTCCGGTCACCGCAAGCGCTTCGCCGCGACCGTCGACGAGACGACCGAGACGATCGAGTACACGACCGAGACGCTCACCTTCGACGAGTGGGGAACCTGGCGCCTGCAGGCCGAGGTCATCGGAACCGGCTACCACGTCCGGACCGCCGTCCTCCTGCTCGAGGTGCAATCGAACCTCGACGCCCCCAGGCTCGTGCTCCGGCCCGATCCCGCCATGCTCGTGCTCCGCGCCGTCTTCCCGTCGCTCGACTACGTCGAGTCCGAGCTCGTCTTCGGCGTCGAAATGGCCGACGGTTCCTTCGGCGTCGTCGAGCTCGACGACGGCAAACTCCCCGTGCTCCTCTACGACGGCACGACCGCGCTCGTCGAAGTTTTCCAATGAGTCAAGCGAAGCCCCTCGTCACCCGTCCGGTTCCCGGAAGCGCCGTCGACAAGATCGTTCGCGAGGGTCTGTGGACCGCGCCGCAGGACTGGCGAGCGGGGACTCGCGTCCTCACGAACGAGACGCCGACGAGCGCGCTCGACTGGCGCTCCGCCGGCGGCGACGCGACGCCGGTCGACCTTCCGAGCGCGGCGCTCGACTGGCCGCTGTTGCGCCGGACCGGCCTCGTCGTATGGGACGTGATCGCCGACTTCGCCTCGACGCTGGCGACGCCCGAGACCTTCAACTGGGAGCTTCGCGCGGAGAACGCGGCGCTCTCGACGCCGTTCGTGATCGTCCAAACAATGCCCTCGGTCGTGTGGGGCGCCAACTGCAACCTGCTCTTCGAGGCGAAGCTCCGCGTGTGCGCGGCCGCGAACGCGGCGCCGCGATTCATCGTCGAGACGCGAACTCGGATTATCGACTTCGTGACGGGTGTCGCGGGCATGGACGAAACGAACTACGGCTATCCGCTCGGCATCGACGCGCGCACCGCTCGCGAGCTCTCGTGGCGCTTCACCAAGGGCGGCGCAGGCGGGAAAATCATCACGTTCCAGGGGATCGGTTGTTATCAACCGCTCGCGACAACCGGAGGCTGGGCTCAATGACGACCGTAGTTCCGACCTTCTCCGACCAAGTTTCAGGGGAAGAGCTCTGGTGTCGATTCGACTATTACCAGAACCCGACGCCCGTACTCAACAGCGCCGGCGCGCGCGCGAACCCGTGCCTCTTCTTCGGCCACACCGGCGGCGGAACGCTTCAAGATCACCGCGCGGCGCGCGACAGTGGCGACACGCTCTTCTGGCACCTCTTCCGCTGGCTCCTCCAGAATCAAGGCGCGCAGAACTCGGAGGCGCTCGTCGGCCCGGCCTTGCATTGGGACCTGTGCGGATACACGAGCGGCCAGCGCAAGCACAAGAACACAATCCGGCGAACGCGCGCGATCTATACCCCGGAGTCGATTCTCGACTGGTTGCGGATCGTCGCGCAGATCAAGGCGCGGCACGCGATCTACGGGTTCGACCCGGACAAGTGCGGCCACCTCGGCGAGTCCTATCGGGCGATGATCTCGCAACTCGCTCTGCTCGGCTGGCCGCCGGCACTTGCCGGCGCGCAGGACTCGACCTTCCGGTTCAATATCTTCGCGCAAGGCCCGATCGACTTGCGCACGTTTTCTGGCGTCGACTTCTTTCACTACTCGCGACACGGCGAGATCACCGGCGTCCGCGCCGACGCCGGCGACTCGAACGGCGGAACCGGAGGCCTCGAGTGGGACCTCGTTCCGACTTGGATCAAGAACCGGCTTTCGATCCGTTGGTATTACGAGCAGGGTCTCGTCGGCGGACACGTTCCGACCTACATCGCCTTCCCGCTCGCCGGCGACGGCGTGCAACCGCTCGGCAACGCCTTGCACGTCGGGAGCGATCCGCACGACTCGAGCCAGGCCGCACTGCTCGCGGCGGCGATGGCGGCCGCGGATTGCGCGCACGAGGTCGAGGTCCTGCTCGGCGCGCCCTACGCCTCCCTGATCAACGCGCAATATCCGAGCGAGCCGACCGACCCTGTTGTCCTCGCGCAGTTCAACCGCTTCGCCGACTTCATGGCGCCGTTCGGCGTCTAGCTATGTACGTCGAGATCACCAAACTCGACGGGACGATCGTCCGCTGGGTGGCGGTTCCGCGTCCCTGATTCGATGACCGGCCCGATCAAGGTCGAGGCCGACCTCCGCGGGTTCAACGCTTGGGCCGCGGCCGCGGTCGGGCGTCAGGTCCCGTATGCGACCAAGAAGGCGCTCGACTCGGTCGCGTTCGAGGCGCGCGACGCAGTGCGGGCCGGATTGCATCCGCCGCGCTTCGAGATCCGCTCGACCTGGGTCGCGAAGGGGATCACGGTCGTAAAGGCGCGCAAGGAGGACTATCCGAACGCGACCGCGGTCGTCGGATCTCGCGACGAGTTCATGGTCCAGCAAGAGACCGGCGGCGAGAAGGCTCCGAAGTACACCGGCAAGCTCGCAATCCCGACGCGCGCAGGACAGAAGCTCAAGGAGGTCCGGCGCACGGCGTCGGGCAAGATCCCCAAGCGCGGCCGGCCGAAACCGTTGATCGCGGCGGGAAAGGCCTTCATCGACAAGGCGACCGACGAGGTCCGCTTGCGCCAAGAGTCCGCGAGTGGGCCCGGTCGCGCGCCGCCGATCTTCTTCCTTCGCGAGAAGGCGCACCTGAAGCCACGGTTCGAGTTCCGCGAGACCGTCGAGGGCGTCGTCGCGCGCCGCTACGGGGTGATCTTCCGAGAGCAACTCGAGCGCGCGCTCAAGCCACGCGGCGCGAAGTAGCGCCGCGCACTCGTGCGCCTTGCCGAATTAGAACCGCGATGGCTCCTCGACGGCGTGCGCCGCGTCGGTATTGCGTTCCTCTGCCCGTGCGCGAAGTGCAAGGGCGCCGGAGTCACCATCGCCGTTCGATTCGCGAACCCTATCGGCGGAGGCCCCGCCACACCAAACCGCGAGGAGCTCATCGGCAATAACAACGGTCACCGATGGAGCGCGGCCGGCTCCGAGCTCGAGGATCTCACCATTACGCCCTCCATCGACTGCACGAAAGACCTGAAAGGTCTCACGCTGCCGGAAGCGCAGCAACACTGGCACGGGTTCGTCACGCTCGGCGAGTGCGGCCCCGGCTGACCAGGTAATACGAAACGCTGCGCGGCCTCTTGCGCGGCCCGCAGGATGACCGTATTACGTTCTACATGGGAACGCGCTTCGCGGTCCCTACCGGCCGACAGGAACAAAACGGGGGATCTATGAAACCGCTTGAGTGGGATAAGTACGGACTCGCGAGCTACGAGGCGCTTATCGAGTCGATGGAGGTCGAGACCGTGATTCAGGTCGACGACGAGAACTATTCCGGCGACACCCGCGTGTTGCTCAAGAAGGGCGACCGCTACGGGCTCCTGTTCTTCGGATGGGGTTCGTGCTCTGGCTGCGACGCCCTCCAGGAGTGCGCAACCGTCGAGGAGGCGACCAAGTTGCGCGACGAGCTCTGGGAAAGCGTCGAATGGTTCGAGGACAAGGAGGCGCTCGGGCGGCGAATCGCAACCGGCGAGTGGCAACTCAAATACTCCTGGGGTTCCGAGCTTGTCGACTTCTTGAACCGCGTCGCCGAGTTCTGCGGAATCGAACAGCGCTTCCCGCGTGAGAACGTGGAGAAGGCACCGTGAAGCCCTCCGAACTCTCGCCCCTCGTCGGCCGCAAGGTCGAGGCGATCTTCAACGGCCAGCGCACCGCGATTGTCCGCAGGGTGGCGGGCGGCGAAATGCTCTCGCTCCAGTTCGCGCACGAGCGCCGCCCTCGCCTCCTCGGAATCGAGTTCGTCGTCGGCGTGCACTGGCGCGGACGCCGGCGCACCGTTGCCGAGTATCTCGACGCACGCACGCGCGAATCCTCGAGACGAAAGGGCGAGGCCGAGAGCCAGGCGCGCCAGTTCGTCAAGAATGCCAGGCGGCGCAAGGCCGCGAGCTCGACCCCCTCAACCCAAGAGCAGGGGCCTCTCCCGTGAAAACAAAATCCGAAAAGTCAGAAGCCCGTCAAGTTGTCCCGATCCGCTTCCGCCGGGACGAGCTCGCGCTCTTGAAGCGGGCCGCCAAGCGAAAGCAAAACACGCCCTACACGACGCTCGCCCGCGAGATCGTCGTCGCCGCGGTCACGAGGAGCGAGAAGCGCGCTCGAGCGTAGAGACTTGCTCGGAAGAGACGAGCGCCGTCGACCCCGGCCAGGGATCGGCGGCGCTCGAACTTTCCAACCCACACTGGCGAGGAACACCCTCGGCCACCCGAGGGGAACACTACCTTCTCGTCGGAAGCGGCGCACTCAAGGCGAGCGCCGTCGCAAGTAGCGCGGTCGCCGACGGCGTGCGAAGCGCGCGCTCCTTCTCGGGCGGCGGCGGATGGAGGATCCGGCTCGCGACGCCCTGCGCGACCTGCATCAACGGGAGGCAGCACTTCTTCGCCTTCTTGCCGGAACCGCACGCGCACGGCCCGTTGCGGGCGATCTTGACCCGGCAATCGGGCGCAGCGTGCGAGCCTCCGCAATCCCAACGGGAAGCGCTGTCGGCCTTCACTCCGGAGCGAGTGCAACGCTCGCCCTTCCAGGTCATCTGCTCGCACTGCGGATTGTCGCTCACGCCGAGGCCTTCGCTTTCGACTCGACGAGGATCTCCGAGGTCTTGAGGCCGAGCACGGCGCAGAGCGCCGCGAGAGATTCATCCGAGGGCGAGTGTTTTCCCTTCTCCCAGAGGTAGATCGTCGAGCCCGTGACGTTCACGCCGAGCGCACGCATGCGAGCCTCGACCTGTCCGCGCGAGAGCCGGAGCTCCTCACGCTTCGCACGGATCACGGCAGGACGGATCGGCAGGTTCGGCGGGCGACCGCCGACGTTCTTCGGAGGCGCGACCGTCTTCCGCTTCTTCGTGCTCTTGGGAGGTTTGCTCATGCGCGCGAACCTATGCAACCGCGAGGCGCAGTTCGAGGGGTTGCTCGTTTCAACGCGCGGGCGGAGGCAACGCGCGCAGCGCTCACGCGGCGCAGGCGACGAGACGCGCGCGGCGCGGCGCGCGCGCAGGCCCTCCCAGGAGCCCTGCCGAGGGGGTGGGGGTGCTGGGTCCTTCCCCGCCCCCGGGCCGGTCGGGTGACGCGGACCCACGTCTTTCTACCCCCAGGGGGGTGGGAACCGGGTTCCCACCTCGTTAGCTTCTAGACGGGAACCTCCTCCGCGCCGCTCTCCGAGCACCTGCCTCCCGCCATGACCGACAAGCCCGAACGCTCCGAAGAAGTCCGCCGCCGCTACTCGCTCACGCTCGAGGTCGAGGCCGAGGATCTCGACACGCTGCGCGCTTGCGCGGCGCGCGCCGCGTCGCGCCTCGAGCGCGGCGCCGAGGTCTGGGACGAGGCCGGCGACACCCACGCGGGCCGCTTGAAAGTGACGAGCGCGAGCGAGGCCGCCGCCAAGCGCGCGAACGAGAAGCTCCCGCTCGACCGCACCCGCCGCGGGGAGTAGAGGTCGCGCATGGAGCGCAAGCTCCTCGGGATTCGAGCCTACGCGCGCCACCGCGGCGTCTCGCCGGCTGCGGTTCGCAAGGCACGCGATACCGGCCGGATCGCCGCGGCGTTCGTCAAGTCGGGCGGCCGGAAGAAGTTGATCGACGTCGAGGTCGCCGATCGGCTCTGGGACGCGAACACCGATGCCGCGCAGCAACGCCCGGAGGCCGCCGCCGGTTCCGCTTCTTCGACCTCATCCGAGACGGCAAAACCGGAACACCCTCCCGCCGCACCGCCGTCCGCGGCACCGTCCGGGCCGTCCGCGGAAGAAATCCGCTCACCGTCCGCGGATTCTTCCACGCCGGCGTCGACCGCGCCGAACGGCCGCAAGGGCCCGACCGTCAAGCCCGGGCAGGACCTCTTCGGCGAAACGTTGCCGCCGAAGCTCGAGGCCGCGGCCGCGGCGGAGGGGAAGGACGAGAAGAAGGGCCCGAGCTTCCTCGACGTGCGCACGACGAGCGAGACCTGGAAGGGCGAACTCATGCGCCTGCGCTACATGCAAACTGCCGGAGAACTCGTGAGCGCCGCGCGCGCGCGCGAGCTCTTCTTTCGGTTCGCTCGCAACGCGCGCGACAAGATCCTCGCGATCCCGGTTCGCGTCTCGCACGACTTCGCCGCGGAAGAGGATCCGATCAAGGTCGAGCGTCGACTGAAGAAGGAGCTCGAGCGCGCGCTCGAGTCGCTCGCCAGTGACCTTGACCTCTGACCTCGCACCCGACTCGGCGCTCTTCGTCGCCGGCGAAGCGTCGCTCGCGCAGGCTTTCCGCGACGGCCTTCGTCCCGACGAGGAGCTCTCGCTCTCGGAGTGGGCCGACCGATATCGCGAGCTCCCGAAGACGAGCCCGGAGCCGGGACGCTGGCACACCGACCGCGCGCCGTACTTGCGCGAGCCGATGGACGCGCTCTCGCCGGGTTCCGAAGTGAACGAGGTCGCGCTTCAATTCGCGGCGCAACTTGGGAAGACCGAGATCCTCCTCAACTTCCTCGGGCAGATTGCGCACCAAGCGCCGGGCCCGACGATGCTCGTCTGGCCGACCGACAAGGTCTGCAAGAAGAACTCGCGCCTCCGCGTCGAACCGCTCTTCGACGATTGCGAGGTGCTGCGCGGGAAGCTCAAGGACAAGAACGTCCGCGACGGCGGGAACAACCGACTCGAGAAGACCTTTCCCGGCGGCGTGCTGATTATCTGCGGCGCGAACTCCGGGAGCGACCTGCGCTCGGTCCCGTGCAAGTACGTCCTCATGGACGAGATCGACGGCTATCCGCTCGACGTCGACGGCGAGGGCGATCCGATCTCACTCGTCGAAGCGCGGACCGCGAACTTCCACGGCTACAAGCTCCTGAAGTGTTCGACGCCGACGTTCGAGGGGACGAGTCGAATCGAGCAGGAGGTGAAGAAGGGCGACTGCCGCCGCTACGAGGTGCCGTGTCCGCATTGCGAGCACTACCAATTCCTCGAGTGGAAGAACCTTCGATGGGAGGACGGCAAACCGAAGACCGCGGCCTATGCCTGCTCGCACTGCGGGACGCTGATCGAAGAGCGCTTCAAGCCCGGCATGCTCGAGCTCGGCCGTTGGGTTGCGACCAACCCGAACGCGACGCCCGGAGTCCGGAGCTACTTGCTCAACCGACTCTATGCGCCGCTCGGCTGGAGCTCGTGGGCGCAGTGCGCGCGCAAGTGGATCGAGAGCGAGCACGACAAGGAGAAGCGGCGCGCCTTCGTGAACCTCGTCCTCGGCGAGACCTGGCGCGACGGCGGCGTCGTGCCGAATTGGGAGCGGCTCTGGAATCGGCAAGAGGACTACCGCGAGGGAACGGTCCCGCGCCGCGGGCTCGTGCTCACCGCCGGCGTCGACGTCCAGAAGGACCGAATCGAGGTCGAGGTCGTCGCTTGGGGACGCGGGCTCGAATCGTGGTCCGTCGACTACGCGGTTCTCGCCGGGCTCGTGCTCGAGGACGAGGTCTGGGGCGAACTCGATCGATTGCTCGCGCGCCAGTACGCGCACGAGGGCGGGAACCTGCCGATCCGGATGCTCGCGATTGATACCGGCTACGAGTCGAACAAGGTCTACGGGTGGGTTCGAAAGCACTCGCCGCACCAAGTCGTCGCGGTCAACGGCGCGCGCACGAACCTCCCGCTCATCGTCGCGCAACCGACGGCGGTCGAAGTGACCGAGGGCGGGAAGAAGCGCCGGCGCGGCGTCAAGGTCTGGCCGATCGGAACGGGCCTGATCAAGACCCAGGTCTATTCGTTCCTCGAGCAGGAACTCCCCGGCGGCGAGGGGAAGCTCCCGCCGCCGGGCTTCATGCACTTCCCCAAGCGGGACGAGGAGTGGTTCCGACAACTCACGGCCGAGGCTTTTCGGACGCGCTCGATCGGCGGACACCGGCGGCGCTCGCATTCCTATTGGGAGAAGACCCGCGAGCGGAACGAGGCCCTCGACTGCCGGGTCTACGCCCGCGCGGCGGCCGCGATCGCCGGCGTCGACCGCTACGAGGAGCGGCACTGGCGCGAGATCGAGGACGCCCTCGGTCTTGCGGCGGCTCCGGCCACTCCGCAGGATGGCCCGGGAACAAGGCCCGAGCCGGAGCGGAGACCCGAGAGCGCGCAACCCGCGCCGCCCTCGGACACGCCGCGGCCGAGCGGCTTCCTATCGCGATGGCGTACACGCTAGCCGACCTCACCGCCCTCGAGGACGCACTGAAGACCGGCGCTCGCCGCGTGAAGTTCGCCGACCGCGAGGTCGAGTTCCGCTCGCTCACGGAGCTCCGCGGGATCATCGAAGGCCTGCGCCGCCAACTCGGCCTCTCCGACGGCGGGCTGAAAGTTTCCTACGTCAAGACGCGCAAGGACCTCGACTAGGTGAAGCTCTCTCGATTGATCGACTCGGTCGTCGAGCTCGTCTCCCCTGCAGCCGGCCTTCGTCGCGCGCGGGCGCGCGCCGCGGTCGAGACGATCCTCCGCCACTACGAGGGCGCCTCGCACTCGCGCCGCACTGCGGGTTGGATTGCTCCCTCGACGAGCCAGAACGCCGCGAGCTACGGGAAGCTCCAAGTCCTGCGCGATCGCTCGCGCGACATCATCCGGAACAACCCCTGGGCGACGAACGCTTGCGAGCTCTACGAGTCGGAGATCGTCGGGACCGGGATCGTTCCGACCTTCGTGCACAAGGACAAGAAGGTCGTGCTCGCGGCGACCGAGCTCTGGAAAGCGCATTGCGGAACGACCGCGATCGACGCGGACGGCGCCGGCGATATCTACGCGCTCCAAGCGCTCATGGTGCGCACGATCTTCGAGTCGGGCGAGGTGATCGTCCGCCGTCGGCGTCGCCGCTTGAGCGACGGCCTCCCGCTCCCCTTCCAGCTCGAGCTCCTCGAGACCGATCACCTTGACGAGTGGCGCGACACGCTGCGGCTCCCCAACGGCGGAAAAATCTCGGCCGGGATTCAACTCACGCCGCTCGGCGCGCGCGAAGGCTACTGGCTCTATCCCGAGCATCCGGGCGAACTCGCGTGGGTGGCGCAGACTTCGACGCTCGTTCCCGCGAGCGAGGTGCTCCACGCCTACCGGCGCAAGCGCGCGAAGCAACTCCGCGGGATCCCGGGCCTCGCGGCCGTGCTCGCGAAGCTCCGCGACCTCGACGAGTACGAGGACGCCGAGCTCCTCGGGAAGAAGATCGCGGCGTGCCTCACGGCCTTCATTACCGACCCCGCCGAGGGCGAGATGCCGACGACCGGCGTCCAACAGAAGAACGTCCTCCCGGAGTCGCTCGAGCCGGGCGCGCTCGTCAACCTGCCGGGCGGGAAGTCGATCACCTTCTCGACGCCGCCGATCTCGCAAGGCTATCCGGACTTCGTTCGCGCGAACCTGCGCGCGATCGCCGCCGGCGTCGGCGTGACCTACGAGGCGCTCACCGGCGACTGGTCCAACGTCAACTATTCGAGCGCGCGAATGGGCTTCATCCAGAACGCCCGCGCGGTCGACCGCTTCCGCTGGAACGTCGTCGTCACCCAGGCCCTCAACCCGATCGCCGCCTGGTTCGTGCTCGCGGCCGTGCTCGCCGGCGAGCTCCCCGACGAGCCGCTCGGCGTGCTCTGGACTCCGCCGAGGCGCGCGATGCTCGACCCGTCGAAGGAGGTCCCGGCTCGCCGCGACGCCGTCCGGGCCGGCTTCTCTTCGCCGTCGGAGATCCTGCGCGAGGACGGCCAGGATCCCGACCAAGTCTGGACCGAGGCCGCCGCCGACTTCGAGAAGTTGCGCGCCCTCGGGCTCCACGTCGAGAGCGATCCGTCGGTTCCGATGCGCGGCGGACCGGCGCCTGTCGGCGACGCTTCGACCGACGCCCCCAAGCCCTAGGGGGGTTTCCTACTATTGCACGCCGCCCCTTGGGACGGTCATCCTCGCGGGCGTGCTGAAGACCCGCGATCTCAAGGTTCGCCCTCGGGAGTGGACCGGGCGGATCCGCTCCGAGAGCTTCGACGAGTCGAAGGGGACGTTCGACGTCGTCGTCACGACCGGCGAGGCGATCCTTCGAAACGACTACATGCTCTGGGACGGGCCGTACTACGAGGAGCTCGGCCTGAAAGAGGGCGAGGTCCGCCTCGCGCGCTTGAACTCTGGGCGCCTCAACCTGCTCGACAATCACGGCTACGCGAACGGCGCCGATTGGGGCCCGTCGAAGTATCAGACCGGAAACGTTGTCGGCGTCGCGCTCGCAAACCGCGCTCGCGTCGAGAAGATCGCCGGCGCCGACGCGCTTCTCTCGACGTTCCAGGTTTCGCGCCGCGACGAGCTCGCCGGACTTCGAACCGACCTGAAGGACGGCGTCGTCGCGCAGTGCTCGCCCGGCTACCGCGTCTATCTCTACGAGATGACGATAGCGCCGCTAGACGGCACGCCGCCGACGTTCCGCGCGGTCGATTGGGAGCCGACCGAAGTCTCGCTCACCGCAGTTCCGGCGGAGGAGGGCGCGCACGTTCGCACCTCCGCGCAATCCGAAAACCCGTGCCGCGTGATAGATCGGCGGCCAGACACCCAACAGCGCACCATGAAACGAAAAGTCAAGAACGCGGCCGGAGTCGAAGTCGAAGTCGAAGTTCCCGAGACGGAAGGCGACGGCACGCGCACCGCGGTCGAGACGCCGCCGGCACCGGTCGCCGCTCCCGCGGCTCCGAGCGACGCCGAACGCGCGGCCGCGAGCGCGCAGGGTGCGACGAGCGAGCGCGCGCGCGCGGAAGAGATCCGCACGCTCACGCGCACCGCAAAACTCCCCGCCGAGTTCGGCGACAACCTCGTGAAGACCGGCACGCCGATCGAGAAGGCGCGCGCCGCGATCGTCGAGGAGTGGGCGAAGCAAGGAGCACCGGCCACGCCGGCGACGCCTTCCGACACGACGCGCGCGGAAGTGCGCGAAGTCGGGAACGAACTCGACGCGATGCAAGTCGCGCTGATCCATCGCGGCGCTCCGCACCTAGTCCCGGTCGACAAGCTCACGCCGCAGGCGCGCTCGTTCGTGCAGTTCTCCTTGCTCGACCTGGCTCGTCACCTGCTCGAGAAGCGCGGCGAGCGCACGCGCGGGATGGATCGCTCGAAGATCGTCGAGCGCTCGCTCATGGCGGCGAGCGAGTTCCCCGAGCTCCTCGCGAACACGGCGAGCAAGTCGCTCCGCGATCAATACGAGATCATGCCGAACACCTGGCAAGCGTGGTGCCGTCGCGGCACGCTGCCGGACTTCAAGATCATGAGTCGTGTCGGGCTCTCGGGCGCGCCGACGCTCGAGGAGGTTCCGGAGACCGGCGCGATCAAGCGCGGCGCGCTCTCGGAAATGGCCGAGAAGTACCGCCTGAAGACCTACGGGAAGATCGTCCCGATCTCGCGTCAGGCGATCATCAACGACGATCTTTCCGGGTTCACGCGAATCCCGGCCGCGTTCGCCGTCTCGGCGTCGACGCTGATCGAGGACCTCGTCTATTCAATCCTCACGACCAACGCGGCGATGGCCGACACGGTCGCGCTCTTCCACGCGACGCACAAGAACCTGAGCTCGGGCGCCGGCTCGGCGCTCGCACTCGCGGGCCTCGGCGCGGCGCGCACGCTGCTTCGCAATCAAACCGGCCAGGACGGGAAGTACCTGAACCTGAACGCGGCCTACATCATCGTCCCGGCGGCGCTCGAGACGACGGCCGAACAACTGACGCTGCCCTTCGGCGCGGTCGTCGCGACGAACATCAACCCCTGGGCCGGTCGCCTGAAACACATCACGCAACCGCGCCTCGACGTGGCCTCGGCCATCATCTGGTTCGCGGTCATCGACCCGGCCTTCGGCGACACGATCGAAGTGGGCTTCCTCGAAGGACAGAGCGGGCCGCGAATCGAATCGCGCACCGGCTTCGACGTGGAAGGCCTCGAGATCAAGTGCGCGCTCGACGTCGGCGCGAAGGCGATCGACTGGCGCGGAATGGTCAAGAGCGCCGGCGCCTAGGCCGACGCCCCTCAAGAAATTCTCACCCGTGAAAGGGCGGAGAATCGGCCGGGAGCGCAAAGGCTCCCGGCCCCTTCCGCCCGCGAACCCAAGGAAAAGCAGTCATGGCATCGAACTACGTCGGACCGAAATCGCCGATCACCATTCCCGCGCCCGCGGCCGTCATCGCCGGGCAGGCGATCCTCGTCGGGACGATTGTCGGAATCTGCGGCGCGGCCGCCGGCTCCGGCGACCAACTCGCGCTCGAGGTCGAGGGACAATTCACCGTCCCGAAGGTCTCGGCGCAGGTTTGGACCGCCGGCGCGAAGCTCTACTGGGACGATACGGCCAAGCTCTTCACGACCGTCTCGACCTCGAACACGCTCTGCGGCTTCGCCGGGCTCGCGGCCGCGAACCCGAGTTCGACCGGTCTCGTCTGCCTCACCGGACAGGTCGCGTAGACCCGGGCATGGGGTGGCCGGAGATCCTCGACACTTGTAACCGGATCGTCCGAAGTCCTGGAGTCTTCGGCGAGACGGTCACCTATCGGCCGAGGGTGGGATCTCCGGTCACGATCACCGCGGCCTTCTCGGAGGAATACGAGGAGGTCGCGTCGGACTCGAACCTGACCGTGGTTTCGGCGCGCCCGAACGTGCTCCTGCGGCTCGCCGATCTCGCCCTCGAACCCGTCGAAGGCGATCGGCTCGACTGCCGCGGCCAGGCCTGGGCCGTCGAGGAGTCGCGCACTGACGGGACCGGGACCTCCCGCGTCTTCCTGCGCAAGGTCGCGCCATGAGTTCCACGCCGGAACCGCGGGAAGAGCCCGAGCGGCGCGATCGCCGCGAGATCCGCGCCGCCGTCGTCGAACGCCTGCGCGGCTTGCACCTGGACTTCGGGCAACGGGTCTACCAGAACCGGATCCGCCCGCTCTGGCCGAAGGGCCTGCCCACGGTCGTTATCTACACCCTGCGCGAGGAGGTCGAGGTCGCGAACGTCGCCCCGCGCCAATACGAGCGCACGCTCGAGCTCGTCGTCGAGCTCTGCGCCAAGCTCCCGGCGCCGGCGGACGGCTCGCTCGACGTGGTCCAGACCGGCGACGGGCTCGACGACCTGCTCGACGGGCTCGCGCGCGAGGTCGAGGAGCGGCTTGAGCGGGATCAAACCCTGGGCGGCCTCGTTCAAGACCTCCAGCACAAGCGCTTCGAGTTCGAGCCCGTCGACAACGGCGAAGAGCGCTTCGCTTTCGCGCGCCTCTTCGAGTCGATCACTTACTACACGCCGGCGCCCGAGCGCCCCGAAGCGGGATTCGACCCGCTCCGGAGTGTAGAGTCGAGCCTCCAAGTGGGCGGGCCCGACGGCCTCGAAGTCCGCGACCGAACCGTCCTCAATCCAACGTGAACACCTCGCCTTCCTTCCGCGTCAAGATCCCCGCCGGCGTCCTTCTTCGGGACCCGGAGAGCGGGCGGATCGTCACGACCGGCGAGTCGGTTCCGCGCGACAACTTCTGGGCGCGGCGCCTCGCCGCCGGCGAAGTCACTGAGCTCGAGGACGAGCCCGAGGCCGCACCCGAAACCGACCGAACCGTCTCCCTGGAGAACTAGCCATGCCGATCGACTTCGCCGAAATCTCGAGCACGACCCGGACGCCGTTCGTTTTCGTCGAGTTCGACGCCTCGCGCGCGGCGACGGGAGTCCAGGCGCAACCCTACAAGGTGCTCCTGGTTGGGCAACGCCTCACGACCGGCACCGTCGCGGCAAACATTCCGACGCGAATCCAGAACGCCGACCAAGCCGCGCTCTACTTCGGCATCGGGTCGCAACTCGCCGGCATGGCGAAAGCGCACTTCGCTAACAACAGCTCGACGGAGACCTGGGCGCTCGGCGTCACCAATCCCGCGGGAGCTTCCGCGACCGGGACGATCACCTTCGCCGGCACCGCGACCGAAGCCGGCACCGTCGCGTGTTACGTCCAAGGCCGGCGCTACGCGCTCGCCTGCCCGATCGGCACGACCGCGGCCGCGCTCGCGACGGCGCTCGTCGCCGCGCTCGAGACCTCGCTCATGGTGACGGGCGCCGCCGTCGGCGGCGTCGTTACCTTCACCTCGCGCCACGTCGGAGTGATCGGAAACGATGTCGACCTCCGCGTCTCGTACCAGGACGGCGAGCGAGTGCCGTCCGGGATCACCGCAACGGCGGCCGCGATGTCGGGAGGCTCGGGCGACGTGACGCTCTCGACGCCGCTCGGGCAAATCGGGGATCAATGGTTCAACGTGATCGTGGTCCCCTTCACCGACGCGACGAACCTCACGACGCTCGAGACCGAGCTCGCCTCGCGCGCGAGCGCTGCGCGCCATATCGGCGCGGTCGGCGTGTCCGCGGCAACCGGCGCTCTCGCGACGCTGGCGACGCTTGGCAACACGCGCAACGCGCCGCGCTCGTCGATCATCGGAACGAACCTCTCGCCGACGCCGCCCTGGGAGTTCGCCGCGGCGCAAGGTGCCGTGATCGCCAAGTACGCGGCGATCGATCCCGCGCGCCCGTTCCAGACCTTGCCGCTCGTCGGCGTGCTCGCGCCGCTCGCGAAGGACCGCTGGACGCAGGCCGAGCGCAACTCGCTCCTGTTCTCCGGGATCTCGACGTTCACGGTCGCGGCGGACGGGACCGTTCAAATCGAGCGGCCGATCTCGACCTACAAGACGAACCCGGCCGGCGGATCCGATCCGGCATGGCTCGACTTGAACACGCCCCTGACGCTCGACTTCCTGCGCTTCGACTACACGAACCTCGTGACGACGCGCTACGCGCGCCACAAGCTCGCGAACGACGGAACGAACTTCGGCGCCGGCCAGGCGATCGTGACGCCGTCGCTCATGCGCGCCGAGCTCGTCGCGCGCTTCCGCGCATGGGAAGAGCTCGGCCTCGTCGAGGACTTCGAGCAGTTCAAGCAGGACCTGATCGTCGAGCGCAACCGCCAGGACTCCTCGCGGCTCGACGTCCTCATGCCGCCGAACCTCGTCAACGGTCTCCGCGTCTTGGGGACGAAAATCGCCTTCATCCTGTAGCGCCGCTCACGCGCGGACTCTGACCAGCAAGGACTTCGAACATGCCGAGCAAGAACCTCCGGGGAGGCCTCCTCTCCCTGAAAATGAATGGCGAGATCCTCGACGCGCTCGGGAACTTCGACTACTGCCTCGCGACTCCAAAGCGCGAGGCCGTCGTCGGAGCGGATCGCGTGCACGGGTTCTCCGAGACGCCGCAGGTCCCCTACATCGAGGGCGAGATCACCGATCGCAAGGACCTCGATCTCCGCGCGCTCTTCAACGCGACGAGCGTCACCGTGACGCTCGAGCTTCGAAGCGGGAAGACCGTCGTGCTCCGCGAAGGCTGGTACGCCGGCGAGGCGAAGGTCTCGACCGAGAAGGGAACGGTCTCGGTCCGCTTCGAGGGGATCTCCTGCGAGGAGCTCTAGGCCTTGGCGCAGCAAGTCCCCAAGCGAAAGCACCGGGTCGTCAAGCTCGACTCGCCGATCGAGGTCGGCTCCGAGTCGATTGATACGGTCTACGTCATGCGGCCGCGCGCGGGCGACATGCGCCTCTATCCGGCGCCCGGGACGGCGAAGACCGTCGGCGATTATCACCCCTTCTGGGCGAAGCTCTGCGGTCTCACCGTGACCGAGTTCGAGCTCCTCGAGGCCGAGGACTACCAACGGTGCATGGAGGCCGCCGAGGAACTCGTCTCGGAGTTCCCTCGGACTGGCTTGAGTGCCTCGGGTGGATAGCCCGGGTCCTGCACTTCGGCCGCTCTGATCTCTACAAGCTCGACGCGGACGAGCTCGCGCGCTGGCTCGAAATCGCGCGCACCCTGCTCGAGCGCGAATCCGCCGCGGCGCGCGGCCCAACCGAAGAGTAGGATCCGACCGAGGAGGCTCCCGTGATCAAGTTCCCGCTTTCCGTCGTCATTGCCGCGGTCGACAAGTGGACCGCCCCGCTCGCGAAAATGCAGGCGAAGGTGAACAAGACCTTCGCGCCCCTGCGCGAGCTCGGAACGAAACTCCACGCGCTCGGCGAGGCCTCGGGCCTGCGCAAGCTCGGGAGCGCATTCGCCGAGGTCGGCTCGGCAATCGGGAACGTGATCCGCACGATCGCGCGCTTCGCGCTCGTCGTCGGAGGTGCCATCGCGGGCGCGATCGCCGCGGTCTACTCGCTCGTCCTCGGCACCGCGCGCGCCGGCGACCAAGCGCTCGAGACTGCGCGGAAGATCGGGATAGGAGTCGAGGCCTACCAAGAGCTCGCGTATGCCGCGAAGCTCTCGGGCGTCGACCAGGCGACGCTCACGAGCACGCTCTCGAAGCTCTCGCGGAATATGGGCCTGGTGGCGCTCGGCAATCGCGCGGCCGCGCAAGGGTTCCGCCGGCTCGGCGTCGACGTGCTCGACTCGAACAAGAAGCTCCGCCCGGTCGAGGACGTGCTCGCCGACGTGGCCGACGCTTTGAACAAGCTCGACGATCCGCTGAAGCGCAACGCAATCGGCGCGATGATCTTCGGCAAGTCGACGGCCGAGCTCAACACGCTCCTGAAGGACGGCTCGAAGGGCCTGCGCGACGCGGCGAAAGAAGCGCGCCGGCTCGGCGTCGTGCTCTCGCAAGACGCGGCCGAGGCCTCCGACGAGTTCATGGACGCGCAGGAACGGGTGAAGTCCGCGCTCGCCGGCGTGCGCAATACGATCGGCGTCGCGTTGATCCCCGCCCTCACCAAGCTCGCCGAGAAGTTGACCGCGTTCCTCACCGCGCACCGCGAAGAGATCAAGTCCTGGGCGGAGCGCTTCGCGAAGGGACTCCCGGAGCGGCTCGACAAGCTCGGCCGGCAGTTCTCGGAGATCGTCGAGGACTTGCGTCCGCTCGTGCGCGCGATCGGCAGGCTCATCGAACGCTTCGGCGCCGTGAAGGTCGCGATCGCGGCGCTCTCGGCGGTTCTCGTGATCTCGCTCGTCCCGGCCGTCTTCTCGACGATCGCGGCGCTCGCGACGCTCTCGACGGCGCTCGTCTCTACTCCTGCAGGGTGGGTCGTGCTCGCCTTTGCGGCGTGCGCGCTCGCCGGCGCGGCGTTCGCCTACGTCGTCATCAAGATCGGGCAACATTGGGAAGAGCTCTGGATCGCGATCCGCCTCTACCTCGCGGTCGGGAAAGCCCTGCTCGTCAACTGGGTGAACGACCTCGCGGACTCGATCGTCTCGCCGTTCCGAACCGCCTTCGCGTGGCTCGAGGACAAGTTCCGCGGCCTCGAGTCGATGCTGCCCGACTGGCTTCGCGATTCGCTCGGGCTCTCGGTCAAGGTCGCGAGCTCTGGAGCCCTCGGTCCGCCGGCCGCGGGCGCGATCGCCGCGAGCTCGGGCGGAAAGCCCGGCGGACAATCGAGCCTGAAGGTCGAGTTCGTCAACGCCCCGAAGGGGACGCGCGTCTCCGAGGCCTCGAGCGGAGGTCCGGACATCGACCTCTCGCTCGGCTACTCGCTCGCGGGAGGAAACTAGGGCCGTGGCCGACTGGCGCGCACGCCTGCGGCCGGCGAGCTTCCGCGGCGTGCCGTTCTTCGTCGAGGCCGCGGAACGCGACGGCGGCCGTCTGACGGTCTTGCACGAGTTCCCGGGCCGGACGAACCCGGTCGTCGAAGACCTCGGCTCCGCGCCGCGCGCGCACTCAGTCGACGCCTACCTCGTCGGCGACGACTTCATGGAAGCGCGCGACCGCCTGCTCGCCGCGCTCGAGGAGGCCGGGCCCGGGATCCTCGTCCATCCCTACTTCGGAACCCTCGAGGTCACGGTCTCAGGCTCGGTTCGCCTGCGCCACTCCACGCGCGAGGGCCGGATCGTTCGCCTCGGGATCCTCTTCGTCCAAACCGACTCGACGCTCACCGTCGCCGAAGCGCGGAACGAACCTGCAGAAGCCGAGGAGGCCGCGGCCGCGCAGGTAATCGCGTCGAGCGCCGCGTTCGAGGCCGCGGTCGACGTCGACGGCGTTCCCGATTGGACGCTCGAAAGTCTGACCGACGAGATCAATCGGGCCGTGGACGAGTTCCGCCGGTTCGACTTCTCCTTCGGTTTGCTCGACAAGGTCGCGGCGTTCACGGACCTTGTTGACGCGCTCGGGTCTGGACTCGTCGAGCTCGTGCGACTCGGGGACTTCCCGACTCGCGTGCACGACGTGTTCGCCGCGCTCGAGGACGCCGTCGCCTCGAAGGTCGACGCGCTCGACGCCTATCTCACCTTCGGCGCTTTCCGAGGAACCGGGATCGGCTACCTCTCGGAGACGGGCAAGATCGCCGACGCGAACGCCGCGGCCGTCGAGCACCTCTTCCGCGAGCTCGCGATCGCGGAGGCCGTTCGCGTCGCGGCGTCGATCGAGTGGGACTCGCTCGAGGACGCGCTCGTCGCGCGCGGGAAGATTCTCGCCGAGATCAACTCGCTCTCGGAGACCGCCGGCGACCTCTCCTATTACGCGCTCGCGAGCCTGCGCGCAAAACTCTACGCCGCGGTCCCGCCGGAAGATCAAGCGCTCCCGCGACTTGCGACCGTGACGCTTCAAGCGACGAGCTCGACCGTGCTCCTCGCGTGGCGCTTGTTCCAGAACCTTGCGCGCGAGGAAGAGATCGTTACTCGCAACCGTCCGCCCTGGCCGGGCTTCCTCGTGGCGAGTTCGCCGCTCGAGGTCCTCGTCGATCCCGCGTAGATGGCGCTCGAAGAGGTCAAGCTCACCGTCGAGGGCCGGGCCTACACGGGCTGGAAGTCGATTGTCCTCACGCGCTCGATTGAAGCGCTCTGCGGCTCGTTCCGGCTCGAGGTCGTCGACGACGTGCGCAACCTCGGCAAGAAGTCGCGGTTCCCGGTCCCCGAGGGCGCGGCGTGTCAGGTCAACGTCGGGCGCGACCTGTACCTCTCCGGTTTCGTCGACTCGATCGAGGCCGCCTTCGGACCGCGCGAGCACCGCGTAACCGTCGAGGGACGCGACAAGGCCGCGGACTTCGTCGACTGCTCGCCCGTCGACCTGCCGCTTGAGTTCTACGATCTCTCGCTCTTCGAGCTCGCCGTCGAGCTCGCGACGCCGTTCGGTCTCGGCGTCGTGTCGACGGAAGAGGACGAGGGAGAAAACTTCGAGCGCTTCTCCCTTCAAGTCGGCGAGAGCGCGCACGAGGCGCTCGAGCGCGCCTGCCGCCTGCGCGGGTTTCTCCAGCAATCGAACGCGACCGGCGCGCTCTTCTTGACGCGCGCGGGCCTCGAGCGCTCCTCGCGCGCGATCGTCCAAGGCGAGGACCTGCTCGTCTCCGCGACGTTGCGCCTCGACCAATCGGGCCGCTTCCATCGCTACGTCGCGCGCGGCCAGGCGCCCGGCTCCGACACGTCAAGCGGCGCCGGTTGCGCCGAGGCGATCGCGGAGGCGATCGACCCGATCCCGCGTAAGACGCGAACGCTCGCGATCGTTCCCGAAGGCAACGTCGACGACGAGGGAGCGAAGCTCCGCGTCACCTGGGAGGCGAACGTCCGCGCCGCGCGCGCGCAGCAACTCACCGTGAAGGTCCGCGGGTGGCGCGAGCTCGAGGGCGGCTTCTTGTGGAAACCGAACCGGCTCGTCTCGGTCGAGATCCCGACTCTTCGCGTGAGCGGGGACTGGCTCATCGCCGGCGTTCAACTCGCGCGCAGCGTCGACGGCGGCACGACGAGCGAGCTCGGCCTCGTGCGCCCCGACGCTTACTTGCCCGAACCGCCGCGGCCCGACCTCGAGGTCGAGTTCGGCGCGGACTTGGAGGAAGCCGAGTGAAGCTCTCCGATCTCGAGCGCTTCATCCGCCCGCTGCGCCGCAAGGTCTCGGGCCTCTTCGTGCGCGGCGTCTGGCGCCTCGGCTACGGCGGCGAGGGGATGCGCCGCGGCCAGGTCACCGGACTCGCCGGCGAAGTGCGCGACGGCGTCGAGGCGCCAGACCAGTACGGGTTCACGAGCGAACCGCACCCGGGAGCCGAGCAGTTCCTCGCCCGGATCGGCGGCAACCCAGACCACGGGATTGTCCTCGTCGTCGCCGACCGCCGCTATCGGATCAAGACCCTCGCCGTTGGGGAGGTCGCGATGTACGACGACCAGGGGAGCTCGGTCGTCTTCAAGCGCGGAGGGTTGATCGAGATCGTCTCCGCCGGCGGGCTCGTCAAGGTCACCGGCGACCTCGAGGTCTCGGGCAACGTCAAGGCTTCCGGCGACGTCGAGGACGCACTCGGCACCCTGGCCGACCTGCGCACCAAGTACAACGCGCACACGCACGTCGAGAACGGCACCGGCGGCGGCGTCACCAATCCGCCCGCGGGACCGTTCCAGGCCTGAGCCTCGGAGCGTAGGCTCGTCCCCGTGGACTTGAAGCTCTCCTGGGGCCCGGCCGGATCGGACCTCGTCGTCGAGAAGGGCGACCTCGCCGCGGACCGCGGGCTCGTGACGGCCGTCCTCCTCTCCCTGTACTCCGACGCGCTCGCGCCCGAGGAGAGCGCGCTCCCCCTGCTCGAGCAGGATCGCCGCGGTTATTGGGCCGAGGCCGCGGGCGATCCCTACGGCTCGCTCCTGTGGCTTCTCATGCGCGAGAAGGCGACGGCCGAGAGTGCCGCGCGCGCGCAGGACTACGCCCGCGCGGCGCTCTCCTGGCTCGAACGGCAGGGGATCGCGAAGACGGTCGAAGCGCAAGCCGAGTACCGCTCGGGCGGCGTGCTTTTCCTCGACGTCAAGATCACGCGCGGCACCGCGCGCCGTTGGGCGAGCTTGTGGGACGCGGTCCTCGAGCTCCGCCTCTCGCTCACCGGGTCGCTCTTGCAAGTGACCCTGACCTGACGCAGGCTCTCGCGGGTGACGTTCCAGCGCCCGAGCCTCGCCGAGCTCCGCGCGCGGGTGAGCTCCGATCTCGCCTCGCGCCTCGGTCTTTCGGGCCTGCTCCCGCGCTCGATTCTGCTCGCGCTCGCGAACGCCGACGCCGCGGCCGTGCACCTGCTCCACGGCCACCTCGAGTACCTCGCGCGCCAGCAATTCCCGCAGACCTCAGACCGTGAGGGGATCGTCAACTGGGCCGACCTGCGCGGGCTCTCGCGCAAGGCCGCGACCTTCGCGAGCGGGACCGCGGACTTCGTCGGCCAGGTCTCGGCGACGATCCCTGACGCGACGCAACTCACGCGCGACGACGGGACCAAGTTCAAGACGATCGGCGCGGCCGCGATCGGCGCCGGCGGGAGCGTGTCGGTTCCGCTTCGCGCACTCGACGCCGGCGAGATCGGCAACTCCGACGCCGGGATCGAGCTTCGCCTCTCGAGCGCGCTCGCCGGCGTGCAATCGACCGCGGTCGTCGAAGCGCCGGGCATCGCCGGCGGCGTCGACGCGGAGAGCGACGAGAGCTTGCGCGATCGCACGCTCGCCGCGTGGCGCACGCCGGTCCGCGGCGGAGCGCAAGCCGACTACGTCACCTGGGCGCTCGAGGTCGCGGGCGTGACGCGCGCATGGTGCACGCCGAACGTGGTCGGCGTCGGAACGGTAGGGCTTGGGTTCGTCGTCGATGACGCGGCCTATGGTCCGATCCCCAACGCGGGCGACATAGCGCTCGTGCTCGCGTACTTGCAAGAGCGCCGGCCAGTCACCGCGCAACTCTTCGTGTACGCGCCGATTCCGCTCCCGCTCGATCTCACGATGACGCTCGTTCCAAATACCGCGACCGTGCAGGCCGCGGTCGAGGCGAGCATCCGCGACCTTCTGCGCCGCGTGGCCGAGCCGGGCGGGACGTTGCTCCTCTCGAACATTCAGGAGGCGATCTCACTCGCGACCGGCGAGACCGATCACACGCTCACGTCGCCAGTCGCGGACGTTGTCGCCGGCGCGGGAGAGCTCCTCGTTCCGGGGAGCTTCACCTACCTGTAGGGTTTCCCTCGTGGCGGAACCCGATCCCTCAAGCGGCACGACCGCGCAAGAGTTCGACTACGCGGCCCAGCTCGCCGCGCACTTGCCGCCTGGCCTCGCGTGGCCTCACGCGCCGGGCTCGAACTTCGAGAAGCTCCTGCTCGGTCTCGCCGGCGAGAAGGCTCGCGTGCACCTGCGCGCGCTCGACCTCGCGCGCGAGATCGACCCGCGCACCTCGACCGAACTCCTCGACGAGTGGGAGCGCTTCCTCGCCCTTCCGGACGAGTGCACGGGACTGCAGACGGATATCACGAGCCGGCGCGCGGCCGTGCTCGCTGTGCTCCTCGAGACCGGCGGCCAGACGCCCGCGTATCTCATCGCGCTCGCGGCTTACTACGGGTTCGAGATCACGATCGAGGAGCACCTCCCCTTCCTCGCGGGGAACTCAGTCGCCGGCGACGACCTCGAGAACCCGGGCGACCCGTTCCTCGCCGGCCTCAACACGGCGGGCGAAGCGCTCGGACTTTGGACGGCCTGGAGCTTCTATTTCGACGTGATCTCCCCGGACGTGACGGTCCACTATTTCACCGCCGGTTCGTCGGCCGGCGAGGCCCTGCGGACCTGGGGAAACGAACTCCTCGAGTGCATCATCCGGCGCGCGAAACCGGCGCACACGGAGGCCCGCTTCGTTTACCTCTTGACCTTGAACCCCGACCCGGCGACCGTCACCCTTACGGCGCCACAAGTCACGCTGGTCTAAGGGCCCCCCATGTTCCGCACAAACTCACCCGGCTCGACGGTCGACGGTCACTTCACGAACGGCAACCCCGCTACGGGAACGCCCGCGACGGTCGTCGACGCGCCCTGGCTCAACATGGTCCAGGACGAGCTCGAGAACGTGCTCGTCGCCGCGGGGATCGCGCCCAACCAGGCGAACTCCGGCCAACTTCTCGCCTCGATCCAGGCGCTCCTCGGCCTCGTCCCGGGCAACCGAAACGCGCTGATCAATTCGGACTTCATCGTCTCGCAACGTGGCGCGATCTCGAACGTCGGCAATACCTACGGCACGGGTCCCGGTCGCTACACCGTCGATCGGTGGTTCCAAGGCGCCGACGTTGGCGCAGGCACGGGCGCCGCTTCCACGCAACGCGGAACCTTCTCGGTCGGGCAAACCGCGGTCCCGGGTGACCCGCTGTACTTCCTCCACCATCAGCAAACCGCGGCGAGTTCCGCCGGCGCGCCGACGATCCTCCAGAAGATCGAGAGCGTCCGCGGGTGGACGAACAAGACGGCGACCTTCCAGGTCTGGCTCAAGGCCGCGAGCGCGATCTCGGTCACCGCGCGAGTGACGCAGAACTTCGGCACCGGCGGAAGCCCCTCGTCTCCGGTCGTCGCCGGGAGCGCCGTCTTCGCGGTCACGACCTCGTGGCAACTCTTCACCGTGACCGTAACGCTCGCCTCGATTGCGGGGAAGACGCTCGGCACCGCGGGGAACGACCACCTGCTCGTCGAGCTCGTGCTCCCCAACGCCGCGACCTTCACGCTCGACGTTGCTCGCCCGCAATTCGAAGCCGGATCGCAGGCCTCTTCGTTCGAACCACGCCCGCTCGCCGACGAGATCGCGCTTTGCCGTCGGTATTACGAGAAGAGCTACGAGCTCACGACCGACCCTGCGACCGACACTCAACTCGGCGCGACGCGCTTCTATGTCCAGACCGGGAGCGCGCAACCGCTCTGCATGGCAGACGTCGAGACGCGCTTTCTCGTCGAGAAGCGCGCGATCCCCGCGATCACTTGGTACGGCTTCCTCACGTTCAATCAAGCCGGCCAACTCTGGAGCGGCGCCGGCGGCTTCACCGTGACCGGCACCAACAGCCCGAGCAAGCGCTGCACGGGACACCCGTCGGTCACGTCGGGCGCCACCGCTTCGAACACCGTCGCCGGCGGACATTGGACCGCGGAAGCCGAGCTCTAGTTCTCAAGCAAGGAAACGAAAATGGCTTACACCTACGCTTACACCGGAGTCGGAAGTCCCTCGACGGTCCTGCGCTCCGACGGCTCCGAGTTCCCGCAAGACCCGGGGAACGTGATCTACCAGGAGTGGCTCGCGTTCACGGCCGGCGGCGGTTCGACGACCGCGGCGCCGACGGTCACGCTCGCGGCGCGCAAGCTCGCGGCGCAAGCGTACTTGCGCGATCGCGCCGCCGACCTGCGCCTCACGGCGCTCGGGTCTCGACAGGCCGACTCGGTCTTCCAAGCGCTGCGCTTCCGCGAGGCGCAGGATTGCGAGGCCGACGGATCGCCAACCGAGGGCGAGTATCCCCTGCTCGCCGCCGAGATCGGCTCGAACGGCGCGAACCTCGACGAGGTGCACGACAACGTGCTCGCCGAGCTCGCGACTCTCAAGACCGACCTTGTCGCAATCGAGGAAGTCCGGATCGGAGCGCACGACGACGTGGAGGGCGCGGCCGACGCGGTCGATATCGACGCGATCCTCGCGGCGGTCGTCTGGCCGTAGTCGCCGGCCCGTAAGTCTGGCGCGACGAGCGGCGTAGATCCCGCCGGGTCGAAAGGGGTTGAAGCGCCGCGGCGCAGAGCGCAGGCTCGCCGGCATGAAGACTCCCTACACCCTCACGACGTTCCTCGCCGCCGCCTTCGCTCTCTTCTTCGGACCTCTCGCCGGCCTAGCAATCGCGCAGGGTCCCGCGCTGCCCGACGGGCTCGCGCAGGATCCGCGCATGACCTGGCGCCCGACGCTCAATCCGACCGCGACGGTCGAGATTGACGCCCTCGGCACCGTCACCAACTGGCGAAGCGGCTCGGCCGTCGCCGTGCCGCTCAACGGGCGAGCGCCGATCGCGGTCGCGGTCGAGCAACTCCAAAACAACGCCGGCGAGTGGATCGGCTTCTTCGGCAACCAGGGCTCGGTCAAGATCGGAGCCAGGGTCGACAAGGACGAGACCGCGCGCGCGAGCGGGTATCAGGGAATCTCGGTCGTCGGGCTCGACACCGATCCGCACTCGAGCGAGGGCTCGGTCCTCTCGGGCTTCGCCCTGGCGCAGTACATCGGCCACAACCGCGACGTCGCGTTCCTGAATCTGACGATCGACTCGTGGACGAACCGACCGTGCACAACCGCGGCGCACGCGAACCCGACCTTCGGGAACCTGTACCTCGAGCGGATCAAGGTGCTCTCCATCGGGCGCGACCAGCAAGGACTCACCGCGAAGGGCGGCGCGCTGACGACTTGGGTCGCGCGTCTTGAAGGTCACGTTCGATCGCACTTCCTCGACGTGAAGATGGTCGGCGGCGTCGTCGAGGGCGACGGCATCGCCGGCACGGTCGAGCACGGCGTCTATCAGAACGGGCCGCCCGGCGATTCGGAGTTCGTCGACTGCTCCTTCCACGGGTGCGCGATCTCGGCGCTCTACTTCGTGACGCGCTACATGGATCGGATTGATCTCGGCTCGAGTTACGGAGAGCGCTTCGGCTTTGGGAAGCTCTACGTCGAGGACCTCGAGGCGATCGACTGCGGAAGGAACGGGAGCTTCGCCTTCAACGTCTGCGGCGGCGTGCTCGACGTGACGCTGAAGAACTACCACTACCGCGTCAACCGCGACACGGGCTCGCCGACGCCGCCGAAGTGGGCCGGCGGAGCGTGCCAGTTCTACACCGATCACAAGGCCTACGAGCTCGACACGAGCGCGGGAATGCCGACGGGCTCGAACGCCGTTCCGAAAGCGCTCGGCTACTCGCTCGCGACGCACACGAGCCTCCCAATGTCCGACGGCGTGCAAGCGCTCGTCGACTCTGGCGCGCTGCCCTGGGACGGCTACGGCTCGGGGCGCTCGCTCACCGTGATCGGAGGGAGGTTTGAGGTCGCGAACTTGACGCCCCCGCTTTTCAGCCTGCGCGACGTGAGGCTCGTCTCCTTCGTCCAATCCGACGCCGACGCGGACTCGTTCCAGGTCTCCGGCCTGGGCGGCGGGAAGGTGATCGGTTTCGCCGGGTCGGGGATCTCGGCGCAGTGCGGGCCGGCGCAGAACCCGGCCTATCCGCCGGGCAAGGTCCCGCCGACGCTCGGCGCGGGCTGGAATCAACAGGCCCGCTTCCTCTCGCGCAAACCGCCCTCGACTTGGATCGGCGGGAAAGTCAACATCGGCGCGACAACCGTCTCGCCGGCGGACCTCGACACCTGGGCGTGGAAACCCTGAAAAGGAGACACTCATGAACCTCGGCCTCGCGTACTGGATCGTCTTGTTCCTGTGGCTCCTGCTCGGCGCCGCTCCGATCTTCAAGAGCGGCGAGCGCTCGTGGTCGGGCATCGGCGGCGCGCTCTTCCCCTTCGTCGCGGCCGTGCTCATCGGATGGGCCGTCTTCGGGCCTCCGCTGCATCGGTAGCGTGCTTCTTCCCTGGCTTCGAACTCGAACCTCTCCATGAAAATCGAAAAGGCACTCGCGAGCCTCGTGCTCGCCTTCGTCGCGATCTTCTCGCTCCCGCACCTTCCAGGTTGCCAGTCGACGGGCGCCGCACTCGCGAACCTCGAAGCGCTCTCTGACGAGGACGCCGCGACGCTCGAGGCGCGCGCCGACCTGATCACGAGGGTTCTCGCCGCGCGGCTCTTGAGCGATGCGCACCTCGACCCGCAGGTTCTCTCCGACGCCGCGCTCGCGCTCGAGCTCGCCGCCGGCGACCCGCTCGTCCTCGGCGGTCCGAACGTGCTTTCGAACGCGCTCGAGAAGGCCGGATTCACGAACCAGGAGGCGATCCTCTCGCTCCTGCTCGTCGAGGACTTCCTTCGCTCGCGCGTCTCCTGGGGGATGGCAGGGACGCCTCTCGGCCCGAGGGCCCGTCACCTCCTCGGCGTCGTCGCCGTCGCGCTGCGCGGCGCGGCAACGGCCCTGGTGACCGAAGCCGAGAAGCGAGAAGCGGACAAGCTCCTCCCGGAGAAGGAACCTCGGTAGTGGGGTCGGGCGCCTGGATCTTCCTCGCTTGGGCGACCGGCGGCTCCGCGGCTTTGGTCTTCGCGTTCTTCGCGGCGTGGAATGTTCCCCCCGCGAAGCAAGTTCCCCCGGATGCTCAGGGCTGGTCCACTTGGATCGAGCGCCTCGGCGTGCCCCTTGCGCTCCTCGTCGTCCTTACCTTCGCAATGTTTCGGCTCGCGAAGTGGGCGCGCCCGAAGGCCGACTCGCTAATCGACGGGATGCTCTCGCGCGCGAACGCTCTTCCGGCCGTGATCGAGGCGCAGGTCCAACGCGATCGCGCCGAGGAGGCTCGCGACGCCAGCCTGATCGCCGCGGTCCAAAACCTTTCAACCTTGTGCGCACAACTCGCCGAGCGGGTGAACGCGCAAGCGAACCGAACGCAACTCGTCGTCGAACACGTTTCCACGCAGGTTGCCTCGCTGGATGCAATGCGGAGCGCGATCTCGCAACTCTCGAACAGCGTGCTCGAGCTCTCCCGTAACACGCCGAGGTAGGACATGCCCCAATCGCGAGCTCGCAATCTTCCGACGCACCTCGTCGCCTTCGCGCTCGGGTTCCTCGCTTGGACGATGCTCCACTCCTGCGGCGTGACCGGACCCGACCTCGAGGCCTTTTCGAAGACGCAGGAGGCCTCGAACACTCGGATCTCCGCCGCGCTCGTGAAGCTCGGCGACGGCGTGATCTCGCCGGCGGAGGCGAAGGCCGTCGTCGACGACGCCGTGAAGACCAACGCCGCGGCGACGACCGCGACGATCAAGAAGCTCGAGGACCGGATCCTCTCGTGGTGGGACGTGGCGGTCACGGTTGCGCTCGGCTCGCTCACGGTCACCGGAACGGCGCTCGGAGTGCTCTCGCGTTGGCGCAACTCAACCCGCGAGACGCAAATAGAAGAGGCGATCGACCGGCGTCTCGCGCAATCGCGGCTCGCGCCGCCCGCGGCCTAGACGAGAACCTCGACGCCGCAGGCCGGGCAGCGCACGGTCCACGCCTTCAAGACTTCACCGCAGGACGGGCAAACGACCTTGAACGGCGAAACCGGCAGGTCTGGAGACTGCTCGACGGGAAGCGGCGCGCCCGTGTAGCGCCCGAGCTCGTCGACGTTGGCGAGCTCCGCCGGAAACGGCACATCGCGAGGTTCGCCGGGATCCTCGAGCTCCTCGCTCCGACCGTAGCGCCGCACCCCGAGGAAGATCGCGAGGCCCACGAGCACGAAAAACACCGCGTAAGCGGCGACGATGACGAGCGCGGTCTGCATGGCAGGCTCCCGAATTAGAGGCCGAAGGTTGCACGGATCGACGCGGCGGCGGAGACGCGCTCTTGCGCGGCGCGGACGTAGAGCGGGTGGCGAGGTTGACCGTTCGCGCAGTAGCCGAGGCAATCGACCGAGCGCGCGCGAAAGAGGATCTCGGCGACGTGCGCGCGCACCGTCGGCGGCCGCGGACCGATGCAAGCGCCCCACGCGAGCACGACCGCGGCGCCTTGGCAGGCCGTCGCGATCCATTCGGCGTTCTCCGGTCCGACCGGGTCGGCGGCGTGCATCAAGTCGGCCGGGTTCGTCGCGCGAAGGGCGTAGAGGTTGACGACGGAGAGCGAGCCGAACGCCCACCCGCGCGCGAAGCCGATGCACCGGCGGATCGTCGGGTCGTCGACGTCGCCGTCCGCGGTCGACGGGTTGAGCATGACGAACGTTACCCCGTTCTCCGACGCTCCCCAGCGTCGATAGAGGGCGTAGCGGAACGGGCCGGAGATCAACGCGCGCCGCTCGATCGGGGAAGGGTTGCTCATGGGTTGGAGCGTCGCGCCTTGCCGCCGAGCGTGCTCCCCGCCGGCGTCGAGGTCAACCCTTGCGGGAACTCGCGGACGCGCAGGTCGGCCGGCCACTCGTCGGGATCTCCGCCCTTGCGGTCGCGAAGCATGATTCCCTCGTAGTCGTCGCCGGTCCGCCGGTCCTCGAAGAGACCGCGCGAGGAGAACGGCCATCGGTCGAGCTCGTCGACGGAGCACGTCGGACGGGCGCCGACTTGTTTGACGAACACCGCGACGCCGGCCTCTCGGCACTGTGCGACCACAGAGCGGATGCCGTCGACGTAGCACGCTCGCGCGCCTGGCCCGCTCTCGCCGCCGACGATCACCCAGTCGGCGCGGATCCCGGGAGGGTAATGCTCGAGGCAGAGATCCGTCGGCTCGAGCATCGGCTCGACGCTCAAGAAGCGAACGGCCGCCGGAGTATTCGCGAGGGCCGGCCATCGCGAGTCGAGAGCGTCCTGGTTCTCCACGCTCACGCCGAGCCAGACGTTCGGAAGGGGAAACGGCACGAGCGAGAGGCCTTCGAACTCGAGCGCGAATCCGAGCTCGCGCGCCGCGGCCTTCCACGGCGCCGCGGAGCGCGATCGCCACTTGAGGTAATCGCGCATGCGATCGGCGCGCTTCGTGAGCACCTGGAACGTATGCCGGTTCGCGAACGCCATGACCGCGAAGACGCGGTCGATCGCGTCGTCGTCGAGCTTCTCGTGGAAGAGGTCGCTCATCGAATTGACGAACACTCGCCGCGGCCGAGTCCACGAGAGCGGCGCGCGGAGCTTGTCCGGGACGAGCTCGAGCTTCCCGGTCCAGCGTGGACCGCTCGGCGTGCGCTTCACGAACCCGTGCGCATACTGCCCAGGATCGGAGAAGCGCGCGGCCTGCCGCTCGGCGTAGCAATTCACACAACCTGGCGAGATCCGCGAGCACCCGCGGACCGGGTTCCAGGTCGCGTCGGTCCACTCGATCTTGCTCTTGGCGCTCACGGCCTGGCCGTCCACTCGATCGCCGGCTCATGGTGGCGCGCCTGCGGCGAGAGTTCGCCGGCGGCGTTCACGTCGAAGCAAGGGATCCCGAGGTAGTGCGCGACCGTGCGCTCCGCGCAGGAGCCGCGCGACTTGCGCCACCCGGGCAGGAACGCGACGCCCTCGCTCTCCATGACGCTCTCGAGGTCCCACCGAAAGAGAGCGTGGAAGTCCTCCGGCTCGTAGGCCTCGTTCAATTCGCCGAAGCCGTGCGCGCGAGCGTGCTCGACCGGGTTCGCGACAACATGACCGGCGGCGCGCAGTGCGGCCGCGGCCGAGTCGAAGGCCGGGTAATTGTTCAGGGGAAGTCCGCGGATCGGTCCGGCGAGGTAGAGCTTCATTCAATCCCTTCGAAGTTGAGAACGTCCTGGGCGAGGCGCTTCGTCGCGATCCGGCAATAGGCCGGGTCGAGTTCAATCCCGACCGCGCGACACTGCTCGAGCTTCGCCGCGACGAGCGTCGAGCCAGAACCCGCGAACGGGTCGAGCACGATCGCGCCGGCGGGAGTGACGAGGCGCACGAGGTAGCGCATGAGGTCGAGCGGCTTGACGGTCGGATGCGTGTTCGAGTGTCCGCGGTCGGCGCGGTCGGCCTTCGCCGTGTAGAAAAAGCGCGCCGCGGATCCGCCGGCGTCGGCGTGTCCGAAGGTAACGTTCGGCCGCTCCTCTCCCTTCGCGACGCTCTCGAAGGCGCCGTTATTGCGCGGAGCGTCGGAGCCTGGCTCGGTCTCGGGGAAGAGTGCCAGGACCTCGTCGGACCCGTCGTGGATCAAGTTCGCCGGGAAGCGCCCGACGTGCTCGCCGCTCTCGCGCTCGCTCGTGTCGCCGCGCGAGTCGCCGTAGCGGCCGCCGCGCATGTTCGGATTGCCTTCGACCTTGATCCGCTCCGAGCCGATC
>JANNQH010000074.1:0-12821 GCA_031400655.1 Deltaproteobacteria bacterium
CCCTCGGCGGCGACGGCACCCGGCGGACGATCGTGCGCGCCTGGCGCGACGTCGTGCTGCTGCCGCACTCGAGCGGGACCAACACCGTGTTTCCGTTCCAGGTAGAGGCAACCGTGGCCTGCACGGCCGCGGGACTCGTCGCCTCGGGACGCCTGCCCGTGGCAGCTGCCGCCGTGCCCGCTACGGTCGCCTCGATCTGGAACGGAAAGACGTTGTTGGTCCCGGTCGAGAGCGGCAGCAGCACGACGTCGCGCCAGGCGCGCACGATCGTCCGGCTCGTGCCGTCACCGCCGAGCGCCACGATCGCTTCGCAGCCGGCGTCTCGCATCGCGCGGGCCGCGCGCGCGCCGTCCTCCGCGTGGCCTGTCGCCGGGACGTCGAGCAGATCGATCTCGATCGGAAGGTCGAGGGCGTCGGTCGCGGCGGTGGCGATCCGAAACGAGTCGCGGGACAGCAGCACGCGCGCGCAGCCCGCCGCGGCGGCACCGACGACGATCCGGGTCACCTGATTGCGTTTGTCGTCGATCGTGGACGTCCCGGCCCGGGCGAACAGCCGGCGGGCGTCCCGGCCGGAATGGGGATTCACGATGATGCCGAGTGTGCCGCGGTTCTCCACGGGGCCAACGCTATCTCGGCGCGCCTCGCCTCGCGACGGGGCGAGTGTGCTTCCTCGGGTGTTTTGCGGCGTATCGAACAGGAAATTCACCGGGCGGATTCGAAAGTCGCCGGCGCGCCGGCGCGACCTTCGGTGTGCAAATCGGGTTCCCCTCAAGCGCAACTCCGCTCTTCGCCGATGCACCGGAATGCGAGGCCGCGCTGTCTCGCGTCACACGCCGTCGGCGGCGAAGGAGCACGCGAGCTTGGCCAAGCAACCGAAAGTCCCGGGCAAAGCGAACCGGGGCGGCAGCCGGCCGCGGCAGCTCGCGTTCCTGACCGCGGGCCTGCTCTGCGTGTCGCTCGTCTTCGCCACACTCAACCTCGTCCGCGAACGGCGGCAGGCCCTCACGGCGGGCGCCGCCGCCCTGCGCGATCTCGCGCGGGTCGCCGACGCCCTGTGGCTAGCGGACGAAGCCCGCATCCACGCGCTGCTGGCACGGCTACGAATCGAGCTGCGCGCCGACGGCAGCTGGGCGTCGACCGGCTCCCTCGCGAACGCTGCGACCGCCGCGGCCGATCCGGCGTCCGCACGCCGAACCAACACGCTGCTGCGGCGCGCCCTCGAAGGGACGCCCGAAGTCCGCTCGATCGACCTCGTCGTCGCAGGCCAGGAGGGACTCTCGTCGCTGCGTGTCGGGCCCGAGCTCGGTCGCGAGCTGGCAACTGCAGAGCCGCAGGCCGACGACGACGATCTTTCCAAGGCGCTCTGGTACAGCGACGAGGTCCAACAGGCGGTCGAGGCTCGAGGTCGACGGGTCGCGCGGGGGGCGCTGACGATCGATTCGGGCGAAGGGGCCGCGCGGTCGGGTGTGCGCGCCGTCATCGCGCTTCACGACGGGGACGAACTCGTCCAGGGCGCGCTCGTCGCGACGATCGACCTCGGCCCACTGGGAACGCGACTCGCGTCGCTCGCCTCCGCGCAGACCCGCTTCACCCTCGTCGGGCCCGACGGCCTGCGAATCGGCGAGTCCGCACACCCGCCGACCGGAAAGCTCGAATACCTGCTCACCGACCCCTCGCTCGATGCAAGCGAAGGAGCGATTCCGATCGTCGCGAAGGCCGGTCTACGCAGCCTGATCCAGGCCGCACCGCAGGCCGGTCAATCGCCTTCGCAGATCATCTTCTGGCTCGAGTGCGACGCACCGCCTTCGCTCCTCGGCGCCGCCCTTCACAGTCCCTGGTCCCTGACGCTCTGCGCCCTCGCGCTGCTCGTCGCTGCCCTCATGGCGTGGGATCGTGCGGCCGCGTTGGTCCAAAGCACCGCGGGCGGACTCGCGAATTGCGAGCCGGCAGCTCGCGAGCGCGAGCCGAGCGCAGCGGGCGAGCGCGCGCTGGCCGCGGCGTCGTTCGCGAACGCGGGGCGGGATGGAGATGTCGGAGAGCAGTCGACGCCGGTCCGGCGGGAGCGCTTCGTGCTGCGCGATTGGTTGGCGGACGTGCGCGGCTGCCTCGAGCGCGAAGCGGCGACGCGCGGGCTGACCCTCGATCTTCGCTGCGAGAGCGCGCTGCCGCGCGAGATCGAGCAGGATCCCCTCTGGCTCGGTGGCCTACTGGTTTCGCTCGGACGCGAGGCACTCGACGCGACCCGGGCGAGCCGGGTGGCCCTCGAAGTGACGGGCGAGAGCGACGCAGTGCTTCGCTTCGAGATCGATGCCGGCGAGACGGAGCTCGAGGCCGTCACCGGAATGAACGTGATCGCCGGGCGCCTCGGGGCCGGGCTCGACAAGCGCGGGCCCGGTCGGCTCGCCGTCGTGGTCCCGGGAGCCCTGGTTTGAACCGATTGCTCGGGCTCGCCTAGCAGCCCCGTCCGGGCCAGGCGAGGCCCAGGGATTCACAGGACGTGGGAGCGAGCTCGGCCGCGTCTTCGCGGCGTACGCAGACGGCCACAGCGTGGCGCGGCGGGAGCGATTCTCGGATCGAGCGGCTCTCGTCGATCGCATCGATCGACGTGAGGAGCTGTTTCGCGGTGTGACCCGCTTGCGAGAGCGCGAAGCCCCGGGCCGGGCCGACGAAGAGATCGGCGATATGGCCGAAGCCCACGGTCACAATCGGGACGAAGCGTTCGCAGAGCAGGGCGACGGAATCGACAGCCGGGGCTGCGGTGCCGCCGTCGTCGCCCTCGGCGGGGGGCGCTGCAAAGGCCGCCTGTTCGGTCCATGTCTCGGGCAGCACCTGCCAGAGCTCGGCCAGCTTCTCGCGACTCTCCTGTGAGAGCTCGACTGCACCGCCCGCGATCCGGTCGACGAAGAGCAGAACGCCTTGCTCGACCAGGCCGTTTGCGAGCTGCGCGAGCAAGCGGTCGGACTGTGGCTGCCCAAAGAGCGCGTCACTCACGAAGAGTGCGTGGGCGGGCTCGCCGGAGGGTGCCTGCGCACCCTCCCAGATCTCGACGCTGATCGCAGCCGAGAGGCCTGCGACCTCGATTGCCTCGCGGCGTGCCGCGGCGGCCTCGCCCGAGCGCTCGAGGACACGGACCGAGCTCGGTCCGGCGCCGAGGGCTGCGAGGCCGCGGAGCAGCTCGATCTCGGCGTCGACGCGAGCTCCGGCGAGGCTGGTGATCCGAAGCGTATCCGGCGGCGCCGCGGCGAAGTGATCGGAGAGGCGTTTTGCGAGGAAGGCGTGGAGCGATGGGGCCGCGGCCTCGCCGCAGATGGAGCGGATCTGGCTGTCGCGCCAGGCGGCGAGGATCGGCGGAAGCCCGGCGGACGTCGGGCTCGGAGAGATTTGCGACGCGGGGATCGCCGCCGTCGTCACGGCCGCGTGCGGCACGCTCTCCCGATCGTCAGGGCGCACCGGTTTGGGCGTGGCCGCTCGCTCGCTGGCGTCGATTCCCGGCGCAGCGGCAGGGCGCCCGATCGCCTGCTCGATCCGTGTGAGTGTCGTCGACAGGCTCGCGATGCGGGCGTCGCGGCGTGCGAGCTTGTCTTCGAGCTCCGCGTTTGCGCGGCGCGCGCGGTCGCGTTCGGCCTCGAGGGCTGCCTGCCGGTGGCGCTGCTTGTCGAGCCGACCCTCGGCGTCGAGCAGCTGTTCGTCGCGGGCGGCGAGTCCGCGCCGCGTGACTTGGAGATGCTCTTCACGGGCGTTGATCTCGAGATCGCGGGCCTCGAGCGTCTCTTCGAGGGCGGCCTGCGTGCTGCGCAGCTCGATGTTCTCGGCCTGGACGCGGCTGACGAGGGCGAGCAGCTCGCGTTGGCGGGCGAGGGCCTCGTCGAGGCGCTCGACCTGGGCGGTGCGATCCTGCTCGAGAGCCGCGATCCGCTCCTTGTGCTGGTCGATTTCCTGCTGGCGATCGTCGCGGTGGGCGTGGGCGATCGCGAGATCGGTGGCGCGGGTGTCGAGGTCTTCGCGCAGGCCGCGGCTCTCGGCGCATGACTCTTCGAGCCGGCGGCGAAGTCCGATCACCTCGGCGCGCAGGTCGCGTTCGCCATCGGGGAGTGGACCGTCGGGGCCGCGGGCGGCGCGCAGCGCGGTCTCGAATCGCTCGGCACGGGTCTGTGCCTGTGCCCGGGCGGCGTTCGCGATTGCCAGCTCGTCGCCGAGCCGATCGCGCTCCTGTAAGACGACGTCGAGCTCGCTGCGGAGGACATCGATCTCTTTTTCGGCTTCGGGATTCGAGAGCTGGCCAGGCGCGGGGCCATCGGTAGGGCGGGGGGGCTCGGTCGGCCGGGGCGCGAGGGCGTCGCGGAGCGCGCGCTCCGACGTCTCGAGCTCGGCGATGCGCGCCTCGCGGCCGCGCAGTCGTTCGCGCCATGCCGCCTCTTCGATCACGTGCTCGCCCGCGGCCGGACCGCCGGTCGCGTCGGGCTCTAGCTTCATCACGCGATCTGCCCGCTCGACGAGAGCGGACTGTCGGCCGAGGGCGGCCGCGCGGGGATGAATCTCCTCCCATTCCCTCGCAGGCGGCGAAGGCGCTTGCGTCGGGGGAGCAGCCGCGGGTGCGGCCAGTGTTTCGGGCGGAGCGCTCGGGGCGAGTGGGGCGGCGGGCTTCGCTGTGGGCGTGCTGGGCGTGTTGGGCGTCGGCGTGGCGGCCGGGGGATTCTCATCGCCGGCGAAGCCCATCAGGCGGGCGAAGTCCTGCTCTTCGGAGGACAACGTCTTCGTGTCGACACGCAGGGAGGCGTCGCGCTGCGGTGCGGCGGCGCTCTCTTCGGTCCCGGTCGCGTCATCATTGGACATGCATTGGTTCCCGGAGGCGCGAGTTCCGCCCGCAGTGCGCATCGGTTGCGGCTCGAAGGGGCTTGACGGGCGCGCGGGGCGCGAGCGCGAAAGCCGGGTTTCACCGGAGTCGCATCCTCGGGATTAGTTCGGAGTCAGACGCGTCGGCGCGGCGGCCCGCTCGCGATCCGGTCGGCCATGCTGCGCACCATGCGGACGGCGACGGCGGGATTGCAGGTCACGAGCTGCTCGAGCTCGGCCTCGTTGAAGAGGCAGCACCAGGTGGCGCCCTGGGCGCGCAGCGTCGCATGCCGGCGGGCGCCGGTGAGGGTCGAGATGGCACCGAGGAAAGTGCCCTCGCGGGCTTCGACGGCGACCTCCCGGTCGTCGGCTTCGACGGCGATCTTCCCGCGCAGGAGCAACACCGCATGTTGAGCCGGGTCCGCGACGCCGGCGATCGTCTCGCCGTCTTCGAAGCGCACGAAATAACGGTCGAAGCCCGGACCGCGGCAGATCGAGGCCCAGAGCGGGTCGACGAGCGTGTCGATGATGCGGGCGATCTCGGCGGGATCCTCCGGATCGCGGCGGGCGGAGGCGATCGTCGAGGTGTCGAGGCCGAAGCCGCTCGCGATCGCGCGGATGCGGGCGAGCACTTCTCCCGTGCCGCCCGGCCGCCGCGAGGGATCGATGAAGAGCAGGCCCATCACGATCTCTTCGAGGGGCGGCGGACAATCGAGCGCCACGTCGGAGAGGGTCTGGAGGCCGTAGATGTTGCCCTGCTCGCGGGTGCGCAGGACGTCCTGGCGTTTATTGAGGTCGATGCCCGTGAAGAGCGCCCAGGCGGTGGCGCCGACGCCCCAGAGATCCGTTCGCAGATCGAAGGACTGGACCCTCGCGATCGCTTGCTCGGGGGCGCGGTAGCCGTGGGTCCCGAGGCCGATCGAGAGCTGGCCCTGGTGGAGCAGGCCCTTCGACATGCGCGAGGAGTGGGAGACGCCAAAATCCGTGAGGACGTAGCCGCCGTTGCCGTCGAGCAGGACGTTCGAGGGCTTCACGTCGAGGTGGAGCACCGATGCGCGGTGCGCCGCACCTAACGCCTGCATCAGGTCCGACAGCAGCCGCCAGGTCTGCTCGGTCGAGAGCCGTCCCAGGAAAGGCCAGGCGTCGGACAGGCTGCCGGCCGGGAAGTACTGGATCGCGGCGAAGGCCGTCTCGCCGTCGATGTTCCAGTCGTAGAGCTTGGGGATGCGGTCATGGCGTACCGCGAGAAACGCTGCCAGCTCGCGCTTCAGCGAGTTGCGCGCCTGGGGATCGTGGGGGCGGGCCATGACTTTGAGGGCCACGAGCTTCGGCGGCGTTTCGCCTTCGGATCCTTCGACCGAGTCGAGACAGCGCGCCAGGAAGACCGATCCGAAGCCGCCGCGTCCGAGGCGCCGCAGCACCCGGTAGCGAAAGCGCGCGCGCAGCTCGTCGCCGGGCTGCAGCGGGCGGGAGCTGGGAACCGGCTCGACATTGCCCGCCGTCGCGGTGCAATCGAGGGTCACGTCGTCGCCGACCGAGGTGTGGTCGAGCAGGATCGTGCTGGAGGCCGCATTGCCGGTTGTCGGGTTGGGGGCACCCAAGGAACACCTCGACCCCAGCATCCCATGCGCCCCAGCCACACATCAAAGACGCGCGGGAGCGAGGCCAATCACGAGGGGTCGGCCCCCCTATCGGCTGCGCGGAACGAGACCCTCAGCGTGTTCGGCGATTTCCGCCGCGAGCTCAGGGTGAGTTGCCGCCCGCTTGCCGTGCGGCTGCGGCGGCCTGCTCCTCGCGATGTTCCTTGATTCCGCGGGGCACGATCCAGAGACACAGGACCGCTGTCAGGCCGAACATCGCTCGGTTGAAGCCCTGGTGCTCGAGCATGTCGGGATCGCTCGTGATGAAACCGTCCCAGCCAAACCAGAGGCAGAACGCAACCAGCAATACCGGCAGGAAGAGCGGGTGGTAGAGCGGATTGGGCGGCGGGCCGCGACGTTCGCGGCGGGGTCCGCCGGTTTGCGCGGGCGCTGTCTGCTGAGCCTGTCGATTCGAATCCGGGCCGGGTCGCTCTTCCATGGCCGGCAGCATAGCGGGAGCCTTTTCGAATGTGCACGGCCGCGCTTGCTTGAAGACGCAGGGAGCCGATGTCAAGCTCCGGGCGCCGCGAGCAATCTGTGGCTGTGGATTCGGATGCGGATGCGAGGGAGACCGGCGAGCTTGGCCGAGCAGAAGAGCTACATCACGCGGGCGGGCTTCGACAAGTTGCGGGCCGAGCTCGAGCTGCTCTGGAAGGACGAGCGCCCCCGCGTCACCCAGGCGGTCTCGGTGGCCGCCGCCCTGGGCGACCGCTCGGAGAATGCCGACTACATCTACGGAAAGAAGCGCCTGCGCGAGATCGACCGCCGGATTCGCTTCCTGACCAAGCGGATGGACGAGCTCGAGGTGGTCGACCTCGGACCGCGGGCGAAAACAGATCGCGTGTATTTCGGCGCCTGGGTCGAGCTCGAGGACGAAGTCGGCGAGCGGATGCGCTACCAGCTCGTCGGGCCCGACGAGTTCGACGCGACGAAAGGTCGCATCAGCATCGAGTCGCCGGTGGGCCGCGCCCTGATGGGCAAACGGCTGGGCGACGAGGTCGATGTTCGGCGGCCGAAGGGCGACGCGCGTTTCACGATCGTGGCGATCGAATATTTCGCATCGGAATGAATCAACCGGCGACGCTCTGGATCTTCGGCTACGGCTCGCTCGTGTGGCGTCCGGCCTTTCCCCATTGCGAGGCCCGCAAGGCCTGGATCACGGGTCATGTCCGCCGCTTCTGGCAGGGCTCGACGGATCACCGTGGGCTGCCCGGACATCCGGGGCGGGTGGTGACGATCGTGCCCGAGGACCATCCGGAGCTTGCGCGCGAGGGCGAAGAGAGTCGCGGGACGGAGCGCTGTTGGGGCACGGCCTATCAGGTGGCGGCCGCCGAGGCGCAGTCGGTGCTCGCAGGTCTCGATCACCGCGAGCGAGGTGGTTACCGGCGCCTCGAGCTGGAGATCTGGCTCCCCGGGGAGCGCTCGGCGTCCGAACGGGCGGTCCCGGGCCTTGTCTACGTCGCCGGACCCGAGAACGAGAACTATCTCGGCCCGGCTCCGCTCGCTGAGATCGCGCACCAGGTCTCGCGCGCCGCGGGTCCGAGCGGTGCGAACGCCGACTACGTATTCGAGCTCGCCGCAGCCCTTCGGCGGATGCAGGTCGCCGATCGCCACGTCTTCGAGCTCGAGGCAGCCCTCCGCGGCCTCGCCGGCGACCGCCCCGACTGACGCCCAATGCGCTCACTGTGCCGGAAGGGCGGGGGCCCCGTTCAGCCGGCCTCGCGTTTCGACGATGGGGAGCCAGCATGACACTCGATCTGGTCTTCGTCTCGATCCTGCTGGTCCTGGTCGCCCTCGGTGCGTGGCGTGGGGCGGTCGCGAGCGCCGTCGGACTGGTCGGTTTGTTGGCGGGCTATGCGGCTGCACTCTGGGCCGCGACGAATCTCGCCGACCCGATCGGGGCGACGTTGTTCGTGCCGGGCATGCTCGCCCCGGCCGTCGCCGGGACGCTGGGTTTCGCGCTGGCCTGGCTCGTCACGAGCTCACTCGGCGATCTCGCGATCGCCTGGGATGTGGAGCGCGTCGAGCAGTCCGATCGGAGCGTCGTCGATCGGGGGATTGGAGGCTGCATCGGGCTCTTGCGCGGTGGGCTCGTCGTGATCCTGCTCGCGGTGTTGTCGAGCTGGCTGGATGCTGCCCGTGACCTGGGAGCGGTCGACGGCCTGGCAGCGATGCCGGACGCCCAGACTTCGACCGCCGTGGCGGTGAGCGGTCCGCTCGTCGAGTCCGTGGTCGCGAGCGCGTTGTCAGACGCAGGTCCCGCCGGGCAGGTGGCCGCGCGCATCACGGCGCGGCCGGCCGAAGCGCTCGGGAATGTGCAGACCCTGCTCGAGGACGAGCGGCTCACGCAGATCTTCGAGGACAAGCTCTTCTGGACCTTGATCACGAATGGCTCGGTCGACTACGCCATGAACCGGGCCGCCATGCGCTCGATCGTCCAGGATCCGGCGATGCGCGGGCGGTTCGTCGAGCTCGGCCTGGTCACCGAAGAGGCGCGCAACGACCCGGACAAGTTCCGGGCCACGATGTCCGACGTGCTCTCCGAGATCGCGCCCAAGGTCCACCGGCTGCAACACGACCCGGAGCTGAACGAGCTGGCGCGCGATCCCGAGATCGTCGCCCTCGTCGAGGCGGGGGACATGCTGGCGCTGGCCAGCCACCCGAGCATCCGCCGTCTGATCGAGCGCGTCTCGGGCAACTGAAGCCCGCGCGGCACGCCGTCGCGCCGATCTTTCGATCTGATTCATGGCTGATTTCTGGATTCATCAAACGCAGCAAAAAAAGCCCGAAGCGTTTCGCTTCAGGCTCGGACAGGCTCGCTCGTCGATCAGATCGATCGACTAGAAGAGCGGGCGATCGTCCCCATCCGGCGCATAGGCCGAGATCTCACAGCAGAGCGAGATCTCGAGCGCCGAGGGGCGTTCGAAGCCCGGATTCCCCGCGGCCATCGCGGCCAGCGTGGAGCGGTTCGAGTCGCCGAAGGAGGTCGCCGAGTGCGTGATGCGTGATTCCATGGTGGTCATCTATAGCAACGATCGGCCGCCCTCGGCATGGCCTGGATGGGCACCCGTCACATTGTTCTCCGCTCGGGAGAGGGCGGGGCGGGGCCGCGCGGCGGAGCGTGGGCCGGCTATCGGAGCAGGACGTCGCAGAGCTCGCGCAGCTTCCGAACCAGGCCGCCCAGGCGGTTCTCGGGCCTGATCCAGCGGCGCAGGGCCACGAGCAGCTTCCGCTCGAGGGTGTAGCGGGTGAGGGCCGGTCGCGGGGCGGGCCTTCCCGCCAGGTCGATCCGCCCGAGCTCCGCCTCGATCGCCGCGCGCGGATAGCCCCAGGTCTCGAGATCTTCGTCCATGAGTCTCGCCAGGATTTCGCGATAGAGGCCGACGCGCTCGGGTCGGCCGGTCGCGGCCTCGGCCCATTTCGCGAGGCTGCGAGTCGTGGCGCGGGACTCGCGGGCGACCGTCATCGGGTCGCCGAGTCCGCGCGAAGACTCTCGGCGCGACTCGGCTAGCGACCCGTACTCGACCATCGCCGGTTCGAATGCCACGCCCAGAAATCCCGCGAGGGCCCGAGCTTGCGCTTCCGGATCCCGCACGAGCTCCTCGTAGCGCACCCGCTGCACGGCGACGGGCGCCTCGCGCAGGAATCGCGCGATCGCCGGGATATAGCGTTCGAGCAGCGGATTGTGGGCGTGCGCCACGCGGTCGTCCCCGTCGAAGAACGAATCGACGTAGGAGGACCAGATGGCGATCGGGTGCCGTGTGAGGACGATGTAGCGCGCGTCGGGATAGAGCCGGGCGAGAAAGTCGAGGGACAGGGCGTAGGCGGGCGTCTTGTCGAGCAGCAGCGCATGCTCGTTCGAGTCCGCGGCGAGCAGCCCGCGGTAGATCGCGTCGGTATACCCGCGCAGGGCGGTGAGATATTCGGCTTCACCGCCCGGCAGCCCGGCGACCAGGGCACGGGCCGCCTGGCGCGTGATCACGGGGTCGTACGGCGCGGCCTCGACGCTCGCGAAATAACCGAGGTGGGCGATGGGGGTGATCAGGTGCGGCTCTTCGGGGGCGAGCACGCCGCTGTGCGCGCCGAGCATGCGGGCGAGCAGCGTCGACCCGGAGCGCGGGGATCCGATCAGGAAGATCAAGCGCTTGTCGAGGCTCGGGTCGGATTGCATCGCCGCCAGGGAGTCCGTCGTCGAGGGTGAGAGGGTGACTTCCAATCCGCTTCGCGCGGAAGGGGCAAGCATACCAGTCCGGTGAGCCGGGCTAGAGCGTGCGGCTGGCGAGGCCCAGGGTCTGCGACATGCGCTGCGCATGGACTCGCAGGAGCGCGACGCCGAGGCGGTGGCCGAGCCAGGGCTTCATCGTGCGCAGGTGGCGGTAGGCGGCGCCATCGACCTCGAGCAGGCGGAGCTGCGTGTTCGCGACGGCGGAGTCCGCGTGGGGGAGATCGGCGAGCAGCGGCAGGCCTCCGAAGAGCTCGCCGACCCCGAGCTGACAGATCGGTTGCTCGATCGCGTCGCGGATCCGGAGCTGGAGCGTGACGCTGCCCTCCGTGATCAGGAAGATCGAGTCGTTGGCCGTGCCGCGCGTGCCCTGGCGGTAGATCATGTCGCCGGGCTGCATCGAACGCATCCTCGTGACCTGTGCGAGGCCCATCGCTTCTTCGGGGCCGAGCTCGCGCAGTGCCGTGCGCTCGTAGAGGAAACGCGCGAGCTTCTTGCCCGCGTCGAGGACCTGATTCCAGACCACGTCCAGATTTTCCGGCGTCGGCCGCTCGAAGGCGATGCCTGTCAGCACCAGGTTCTCGACGGGATCTTCGCGTTGCCAGCAGCCGACGGCGTCGAGGGTCAGGCTCTGGCTCGGGAGTCGAAGCACGACGCGCTGGAGCGATTTGAACGAAAACGGGGACTGTGTTGCGATGCAGGCGCCGCCGATACTGAGATCGCGGGTGCGGCCGAGCAGGCCACCGCCGAAATCTCCGGCGTAGATCTCCACCGGCAGATCTGAGCCGACCCGGGGATTCGAGCGGATCTCGAGCGGATCGACGGGACCGCCGCGACCCGAGGTGTCGGTGTGGGATCGATCGTCCGGTGACGTCATGGTGTGGAGACCTCGATGGCGTGTTTCGGTTGCGTTCCAGTGGGACTTGAACCCTCCGCTCGCAGCCGAGCTCTCCCGATCGGTGCGGATATCGAATGGTTCACGTGTTGCGTGAGACGGGAACAAACATGGACTTGCCGGGGTTTTCATCGATCCATCTCTCCGGTTTTGGACGGGGGCTGATGTGAGTCGTTTCGAGGTCGTGGTGCTTGCGCTCGCCGGGTTGGCCTGGCTGCCAGGATTGAGGCTGCTGGCCGAGGCCTGGAGCGCCTCGGAGTTCGCGACCCATGGCTATCTGGTCCCGCTCGTCGCCCTGTGGGCCGCCACCGCACACCGGGCCGAGCTGGCAGAGCTCCGAGCCCGCCCGCTGGCCGGGGCGCGCCTCCTGCTCGGACTCTGTGCCGCCGCCTATTTCGCGGCGCTGCTGCTTCGCCAGCCGACCCTGCTCGGAATCGCGTTCGTCGCGACGGTGGTCGTGCTGGTGCTGGCGCTGCGGGGGACGCGCTGGGTCTCGCTGCTGCGCTTCCCGCTCGCCTATCTCGTCTTCATGATTCCGCTTCCGACGGTCTGGGTGGCTCCGCTCATCGTGAAGCTCCAGCTCGTCATGAGCACGGTCGCCGTCGTGTTGGTCCGCGGGCTCGGGATCACGATCTTCCGGGAAGGAAATGTCCTGACCCTGCCGGGCGACGTCTCGCTGTTCGTCGCCGAAGCCTGCAGCGGGATCACGTCCCTCGTCACCCTGATCCCGATCGGCGTCTTCATTGCCTACTTCACCGAGTCGTCCTTCCGGCGGCGCCTCGTCCTGGTCCTGGCCGTGCTGCCGATCGCCCTCGCAGGCAATCTCGTGCGGGTCGTGCTCACCGTCCTGCTCGCGGTGCGCGTCGACGTCGACTACGCGACGAAGGGCCCGCTTCACGAATGGGCCGGTGTCGCGACCTACGTCGTCGGATGCCTCGGTCTGCTCGCGGTCGGTGCGCTCATGCGGCGCGTCTGGCCCGAGCGCGATCCGGTGCGGTCGATTTGACCGGGTCCGAGCAAATGCGGCTGGAGGTGCGGATCCGGCAGCTCGGCCTCAGCCTGGGCCTCGACGCAGTCGGGTTCGCCTCCGCACTTCCGACCGCGCGAACGCGGTTCCTGCGCGAGTGGCTCGATCGGGGCTATGCCGGCGAGATGAGCTATCTCGAGCGGCGCGCCGAGGAGCGCATGGATCCGCGGCGCGTCCTGGCGACGGCGAAGTCGCTCGTGGTGG